>CAKZMA010000081.1 GCA_937127375.1 uncultured Coleofasciculus sp.
GGGAAGGAACCGGGGAATAATGAGTTGACGGCGCATGAGTTGACTCATGTGGTGCAACAGAAATCTGACATCAGGAGAAATTCTGTAATTCAGCGATCGCCTGATCCTCTTTCTCTGAGTCAAAGTGTGAACCCAGCTAGCCTGTCAGACACTGAAATTGAGCGGGAAATTTATCTCATTCGTAGTTGGCTTACACAAAATCAAGAAAGTAGCTCTGATGCCGATCTATTGTCATCTTCTTTGAATGCCTTAGAATCTGAGTTATCTGCCAGAGGATCATCCCAACAAGCTGAAACCTCACAAAGTTCTTCCAGGCATTCTCAAAGCAGCGCTGCGTTTTCTACACCCTCACAGTCAGTGGCAAGTTCAACAGTGGAGCCACGCTCGTTACGAGAAAGTGTAGATCCTGCTGTAATGAGTCAAGCAGAACTAGAAACAGAAATTCAAGCAATACGAAGCTGGTTATTGAGCCATCCTCCCAGTCATCCTGAATATGAACTATTGAGTCAATCCCTTTCAACGCTTGAACATACAGTTTCAACTGATGGAAACGTCCAATATTTGCCAGAGGGTGATAGACAGACTTTTCTACCCATAGATGGCGCAGAGATTTATATTTTGGAAGTCGATAATCAAGGCAATCCCGTGGCAGGTTTGGGCGCAGCACAATCAGGTCTAGAGTCAACTGTTTTGGATAGTGCCTTAACTGGATTAAGACCTGGTGCAACGACTGGAGGAGCGCAAAGTCTAAGTTATTTGTTAGCTCCACCGATTCGCAGTCGTTTAGATCCTTTACTGCCGTTGATGAGTAGAACAGGAGATATTTCATCACCTTTAGGAAGACAGGGCAGTCATTTTTTACTGGAGCGTTATGCGGGGCGAGGTAGTCAATTATTAGATGAACTAGTACCGCGTTATCACGGTCGTGAAGGGTTAGCCTTGCAACAGTTGGAATATATTTATAGACCAGGAATGCACCTGAGTCCTTCACAGGCAGAGTTGTTACCATGGTTAGCTCAACATAGACTCAGGACTAGGGAGCTAGAATCTATTCCTCAACTTCTCGCTCGAGCAGAAAGTGGTGGTTTTTCATCCTTAAGTGCTGCTGAACAGCAAATTTTACACAGCGCAATGACGGCTCATGCTGAATCGGGTCAGGTAGCTGGTAGCCCATTTATGTCTGCCACTCGTCGAGCTAATTTATCCGGTATGCAAGGAACAGGAACAAATCCAACCTTCCTGCGTAGCAGACAATATGTTGTGAGAATTCGAGTACCTGCATCTGCTGTGGCTGACGCTAATGCTCTCATTCCCCGTGGTCAAACTCATCGTCTGGCTCATGAACTAGAGATGCTAGTTGCGACTGATGCGCGTGGGAGTATTCAATCGGTCAGACCTAATCCTACAAGTTCTATAGGTAGAGCATCACCTTGGATTAGACGTGGCGGGCGAGTTCTTCTGGTCGCAGGATTAGCCTATTCTGGTTACCGCATCAGTTCTGCAACTACAGAAGAGCGCCCACGGGTAATCGGAGAAGAGGTTGGAGGACATGCTGGTGGTTGGGGTGGTGCCGCTTTAGCCGCAGGTGGTTGTATTGCTTTTGGTATTGCTTCCGGTGGTCTTGGTTTACTTGCCTGTGGTGTGCTGGGAGGATTAGCCGGTGGTTTTGTCGGTTCTGCTGTTGGTGGAGAGATTGGAGAAGCGACTGGTCGATAGTAGATGAGAACCCACAACTCAAACTGGATGTTACTTTTTATCGGAAATTTGTGCTGGAAAAACCCACCCTTAGAACAGTGCTGGATAAAAGTTGAATCTGGACTCCTTCCTTGGGTGGTTTCCTCCAGTCAAGGGTTTATGGTACTGGGGAAACGAAAGAAAAATGTAACGGTTCTGTCGTCATTTGATTTACGGGAGGGATGTCAACTTTGGACGAAAACCTTTAACAGTTCCTTGATGTCTATATCCGTTTGTCGGGATGAACGTTTACTTGTGACTCAGGATGATCGAATCCTGATTCTAGAACGTAATCAAGTTCGTAGCGTGTTAACTGGGGTTCTCTATTCTGGTGTTTCTCCATGTCTAACAGATAATGGACAACAAGTTGTAGCGGTTAAAGCATCAGGAGATTTGGTGGCTTGGGATCTTAATGGTCATCAACAGTGGCAATGGACTCCTCTAGAAAAACAGTCCCTCGCTTCACCGATCCCTCAATCAGATGGTTCAGTGATATTGGTTGTATCATCTGTTGAATTATGTCGAGTAGTTCCTCCTGGCTTAGTTTTAGACAAGTGGGTAATCGGAGCAAACACTAGACTATATATTGATGGTCGCCTTGGGGACGATCAGCTACTTGTACAGAGTACAAGTATAGGCTTTCACCCTAACTTACTATTATTATCCCTGGAATATCGAGAGTTATATAATCTTGGTAATTTAGTAGTTATCTATCCTCATGGTGATGCTGCTACTCCTTATTTAGCTAATGTATCCACCGGTAAAATTACGACAGTTGCTCGATCAGGATTGGTTGACAAACTACGTTCTCCTAATCCCAAATTTTGTCGTTTTATAAGCCTTCCACCGAATTGTATCGGTATTTACGGCAACCTTAAATCTGGAGTTATTGTTGCCGCAGATGCTCAAGGAAAAAAGTTATGGAACATAACACTTCCTCAAAAACACCTTAATTGGAGTTTTCTAGCATTTGGTTCTCAACATCTAGTATTAAGTAAAAATGATGGAATTTTAGTGCTATCGCCGATATTGTAGAGTTGACAAATGGTTTACAAACTGCTGTAGCCACCCCCTTGATAATTTAGTCCGCGTAGGCGGACTTTGTTTGTGTAGCAGCGACTGCTAGTCGCCATGGCAAAAAGGGCATTTCTTATAAGAATCTTAATGGGGGAACGTCTGAACTAGCTGAAATTACCTGACCAATAATGCGACTCTGTTGATATCTTAATTCTTGCAGAACCTGTACACAATTCGCTGCTTTATCCCCAGGAATTGTTGCCAATAACCCGCCAGAGGTTTGTGGATCAAAAAGTACCGGATAATTAGCGCGATCGCA
>CAKZMA010000082.1 GCA_937127375.1 uncultured Coleofasciculus sp.
TGACGAATGACTAACGAACAATAATCGCCCAAAGGCTGATCCCCAAAGCGACTATCCCTAAATGTTGCATCAGGAGCGATCGCACAGGCTGGCTGGCGATTTTCTGTGTCAGAACCATACTCAGCAGTACGCCAGCAATCAACGTCACTCCCTGTAAAAACGCCATCACCGCCGGATGCGCTACAAACACGGGTAATCCCTCACCATTTAACCCAAACGTGGCAAAGGTTACAGGCAAAATCCGCCCCGCTTCCGTCAACCCCAAACGTAAATGGTGCGCCAGATTCCCCGCTAACACCAAAGGTAAATATCCATACGCCAATTCAATCAGCGATCGCGGTTTGGGATTAGGTATCGTTAAATTGAGCGTCTGAATCAGTCGGTAAGATAATTGAATTCCACCATAAGCAATTAAAGGAATCAACGCCGGGAGACTCAAAACCGCCAACGAAAACCAAGCGTGTGTGCCAAATTGACTCAAATCTAGGTGTAAATTCAGTTGCTGATTTAACTCCGGTAAGCGATGCAAAAAAACACCCCCTAACAACAACAACAATAACGCCACCTCATAGCTACGGGGAATATGGGTTGTCCACAACTCAATCCCTGGCGGACGCAAATTCACCTCCACAGAACGGTGCGGACAAGCTTTTAAACAGGTCATACACAAGACACAATCCCGATTATCTTGTAACTGGGCGGGATGGGAATATAATGGACAGCCATTGGTTTCCATTCCCTCTCCCTTCTGGGGTCCCCCTTTATAACATTGATAGGTGGTACATTCGGCTGAACAGGTTCCCTGCTGCGCCCTTAACTCCGTCATCGATAACTTGGCAAACAAACCATTCATTCCGCCAATGGGACATAAATAGCGACACCAAAAGCGACGCTCGAAAATCGCCGAGAAAATCATTGCCCCCGCCGTAATTAATAGGAGTAAACAAGCGGAAAGATACGCCGTATTTTCTAAATCCCAGAGTTCTTCCCACAGGAAAATTAAGACAAATAAGCCAAACAAAAACCAGCCGCCCCAGGTTTCAGCTAATTGTCGTGACCACGGTTTTAACTGACGCGGAAATAGCCACAGGGATAATTTCTGGGTCACTTCCCCATAAATCATAAACGGACACACGGCACACCAAAGGCGTCCCACAAAGGGAAAGCCAATCAAGACGAGGGGCCACCACCATGCCCAAAAGAGATTTAAGGTAAAGTTTTCCTGACGGGTTTGGGGACCGATAAAGCCCATGATTACGACAAAAGCAAACAAGCTTAAGGTAAACCCATAGTTAATGCGATCGGGCCACCAATCACTTCGTAAAAATCGCCGCAGTTGGGGATAGGCATTTAAGAGATTAAAGCGGAATTGTTTTTTCTTACTCTGGGAGGGCCACAGTAGTTCTTCCGTGAGTTCTTTGCCACAGTCGGATTGAACCAGCGCCCGTTCCACTAAATTTTGTAATTCCCGAAGATTGCCAGGAAAATCATAGGCTTGTAACTGACGCAGGGCTTCGGGTGTAACTTTGGGTTTATTAATTCCTTTGGCGCGACATAAGAGACTAATATAATAGTTCATCTGGTCGCCAATATCGGTTTTTCTCACCCGTAATGGCGGAACTTTTATCACTTGCCCAACTAGAGGGTTAATTGTGGGGAGTGCCGTTTCCGTAATCATAATAATCCGGGCGCTGCACTGTTTCACTTGTGTCGATTGTTCTAGGGAACGGCGAACCGGTTGATAGGTTCCGGTTTCTAAGAGAGTTGCCAGTTGAGGCATTAAATCCTGGGGCAATTCATCGACGTTATTGAGAATCAACGTCCCTGTATTGAGAGAATCAATGAGTCCCGGTTTGCCCCCTTCTCGCCCAAAAAGTTCCGCACCACTGGCTTGAACTTTACTGCAATCGATTTTAATCACAGGTTCGCGGCGATAGGCTGAACCAAAGTGAATCAGTGTGGCGGTGTTATCTTTTTCTAGTCCGGGTTCACCGAAAATGAGTACAGACTGGCGAGTATCAGCAGCTTGTTTGATTTGTTGGCGGAGTCGTACCGCATAACGGCTTCTACCAATAATTCCCCGTTTCGCCTTGTTGACTAAATAGGGGCGCAGCGTCACCTGGCGTTCTTGTTCAACCTTGAGTTGAGACGATAGGTGTGCCAAATCTTGGGCAAGTTGGGGTGAGAAGGCTTGAGAAATTTCTGGATACTGGTGGATTAATTCTCGGAACTGTTGGGCTGGGATGCGCCACAGGTGAGAGTCGCTGCGGGTGACGATGGTTCTTTGAGCCGATTGATTGAGAAGTAACTCCTGTAAATGAATAACGGCACCAGGAAGCCAACTGACGCCCCAAATCGAACCCAGTTGGTTGGTGCGGTAGCCTTCAATACGCCCCTGTTGCAGAATGTAGAGATAGTCTACCGGGGTATCTTCGATTACCAGACGCTCCTGGGCATTTACCGCTAGCGCTTCCATTCGGGGCGCGATCGCCTGTAAAATTTCATCGGAGAGAATGCTAAAAGCGGTGCGTTCTCGCAGCCATGTCACTAGGTCGGAATAGGTCATCCTGTCCTCATCATCCAATGTAGTTTATAGTTTCTTTATAGATAATCAATGGAGCAATTTCCCTAACCAACGGCAAAACACGACCAAATGATTGAGCTGGCGAATCTCTGGGTTCCTCTAGCGCTTTTGGGCTTGATTATCCTAGCCGCGCTGTTTTTTAGTTGGGCAAGTTAGATGGCTTTTAACTGAGATCTTGCCGCACGGGTAATATATCCCACGTTACCCAATACTGCTCGCAGCGATCCCTAATTTCATTTTTTCTCCCCCCGCTTCCCCAGCTTCCAGACGTAGCATGCTACGTCTCTACATTGCTCCCCCAGCTTCCCCAGCTCCCTCTGCTTCCGTACCCTATTGCCATCCACCATCCCATTATCTCTGGGTATAGGTAAAATATGCATCAGTGATTTTAGCCCCCTTGTTATCTATGAGCGGACATCTGCCGCCGATTAGTGATTTACGCGCTCGCCATACTGGCTGGGATAAACCAACGCCAGAACATCTTAAGGATATTGGCACGATTGAGTTTTTCTGGCGAAACCTGTTTGAGGCAATTTTCCATCCGGAGCAAGGCAACTGGGAATATCATTGGCAGCAGCTCTACAATCTGATTTCGGAGCGATGTCCTGACAATGATGAACGCCGCACGACTATTTTCTACCTAGAGACGGTCAAAAACTGTTTGAAGATAGAGGGAGACTGGAAAAAATACTGGAAACGGATACTGATTTATATGGAAAATGCCAGAGATTGGGCGAGGAAATCGGTTATCCGAGAATGAGCCTGATTTCGGAACGAGTGGGATGATTGATACACCTGTTATAGGAGATGAGGAAGATGTTAGCCAAGCGGGACAAAGTTGGAAAGATGAGGGAGTTGTGAGTTAACCAGCAAAGCATCCTGATCCACACCAGTAAATCCTGAACAAAGGAAAACAAAGGAATAGAGGAGCCGATCAGGATGCCTGAATATCAGTGGAAATTAACGATTATAGAGCGTAACTTGCTGTTATCGAATTGGATGAACTTAATTCCAGAAGCCCAAGAGCGTATGCTAGAAGAGGCGGACGAGTTGATGGCAATGTTACCATTCTCGGATAAGCGACGGTTACTGGCGTCTTTGGAAACGCTTCAGCATCATACCCAAGCCGAGTTACATCAGAAGATTCAGCAGATTTTAGGGAGTCAGATGGAGTTACACGCCGCATAGGAAGGAATTGAAACTTGCCCGCCAGTCTGCCTTTGAGACTTGTCTATATACCTCACCCCTGTCGCCAACTGCTGTATACAAAATTTAAACAACAGATCATCAGGCATTCATGTAGTATTTGAATCCTGTAGGGGCGGGTTTAGGGATTAACGCCAGCATCAACACCGATAACGTTGAAACAAAACCCGCCCTTAATCCTGTGTATCTCACCCCTAACCGTTGTATTTGATATCTTGCAGCAGTGGTAATCAATCCCTAGTTACCGTGAAGTGGGCAATACCTTGATTTAACCCCTCCCTAACCCTCCCCTTAACAAGGGGAGGGAACTCGAATGAATTAACCTAACCGTTAGAGATTGCCAGATGTCAATCATGCCAATGGTTTGTGTACCTCCATGAGAAAATAGCGATCGCCTCACACGAAGGGAAGCAATAACGTTGCAATCCGACAGTACCAAACCGTAACCCTAATGTAGGGGCGGGTTTAGGGTTTAACGCCAGCATCAACACCGATAACGTTGAAACAAAACCCGCCCTTCATCCTGTGTATCTCACCCCTAACCGTTGTATTGGATGTCTCTACAGACGTACCATGATACCTCTGGAATATTCCCGTACCCGATTCCCGCGATAATCAACCATAGACCGCAAAGCAGTTGAAGAAGCACCGGATGCACTGTAAGACTTATAAGGGCATACCATTGTATCCTGAGTGAGCAGACCACAGTGCAGTTTTTGACCCTAGGCGTTTTTTCGATCAGTGTCCTTTGGCTGATTAGCGGTGCGATTTTCTTCACCCTGCGGATGAAATTTGTTAACATCCGGGGGTTTTGGCATGCGATTGAGGTGTTACGGGGAAAGTACGATGATCCGACGGAAGCCGGGGAGGTGTCTCATTTTCAAGCCCTGGCAACGGCGCTTTCGGCTACTGTGGGATTGGGTAATATTGCTGGAGTCGCGATCGCAATCAGTTTAGGGGGTCCCGGTGCGGTGGTGTGGATGACGCTGGGGGGACTGTTTGGGATGACGAGTAAGTTTGTTGAATGTACCCTGGGGCAGAAATATCGCGTGATTAAACCCGATGGTACGGTGGCTGGGGGTCCAATGTACTATTTGTCGGCGGGTTTGGCGGAAATGGGACACCAGAACTTGGGAAAGGTGTTAGCCGTTATCTTTTCCCTTCTGGGTATTGGTGGCGCATTTGGCGGCGCGAGTATGTTTCAGGCGAACCAATCTTATGCGGCGATAACGACGGTTGTACCCTGGTTTGTGGGGCGCAGTTGGCTTTATGGCTTGATTCTGGTTACTTTCGTGGGAATGGTGATTATTGGTGGGATTAAACGGATTGGTCAAGTAGCTGGTGCGATTGTCCCGGCGATGTGTGTGATTTACTTTTTGGCGGCGCTGTGGATTCTGGTGACGAATTTTAGGGAAATTCCCGCCGCGATGCTGACGATTGTCAACGGCGCATTATCTCCAGAGGCGGTAGAAGGGGGAGTGTTTGGCGTGATGATTCAGGGATTAAGGCGTTCGGCATTTTCTAATGAAGCGGGGGTAGGTTCAGCCGCGATCGCACATTCCGCCGCCAGAACCCAAGAACCTGTGCGGGAGGGGATTGTGGCACTCTTAGAACCGTTTATTGATACGGTGGTGATCTGTAATATGACGGCGTTGGTGATTGTGATTACAGGCGTCTATCGCAATCCAGAATTTAATCAACTCAGTGGCGCGGAAGTCACCTCAGCCGCCTTTGGAACAGCGATTTCCTGGTTTCCTCTGATGTTAGCGATCGCGATTTTCTTTTTTGCTTTCTCGACGATGATTTCCTGGAGTTATTACGGCGAACGCTGTTGGGATTATTTGTTTGGACAGAATAATTTAATACTCTATAAGGTGTTGTTTATCCTGGCGGTTTTTACGGGTGCCGTTTTAAGTTCCGGTGTGGTGATTAATTTTAGCGATGGTATGTTAATCGCTATGTCTTTTCCCAATTTACTCGGCGCTTATTTTTTATCGGGTCAAGTGGCTGGGGATTTAGATAAGTATATGCGGCAATTAAATAAAGGATTAGTTACAGCGCAATAATTGGTGATTGTTCATGGTTAATTGTTCATGATTCATTGTTCATT
>CAKZMA010000083.1 GCA_937127375.1 uncultured Coleofasciculus sp.
ATCCTCCAACGGCAGAAAAGAAACCCGAAGCGTCAACCCAGAGTTCTACTCTAGCCAATCCTCCAACGGCAGAAAAGAAACCCGAAACGTCAACCCAGAGTTCTACTCTAGCTAATCCTCCAACGGCAGAAAAGAAACCCTATCTAGCCATTAAACCCAAACCTATCCCTGCCAAATCCGTTGAAAAGAAACCGCCACCCCCTCCAGTGACAGAAGCGACAAATGAAGCTGGCGAACTGTTTCACAAAGGCGACTCGATTACAGTAAAAGCGCCTTGGGGAGGTAAGGCGACAGCAGAAATTGTAGACTTTTATCAAACCCATAGCGGCAAGATTTGGGCGCAATACAATCCCTTAGACTCTCAACCAAACTGGACTTGGTATAGCGGATGTATTCGTACCAATCTTTTGGAGAAAGCAACACAAACCGCTCAAGTATGATGAAAGACGACTGAAAGATTGTTTGCAGGCATCGGGTAGATTTGATCCAAGACTAGATCCTGATCTTGGGCGATTGCCACAATATCCTCAAGGTCACGCACACCCCAGTCTGGATTGGACGCCTGCAACGAGGCATCAAAGGCAGCATTACTGGCAGCAGTATGCTGTCCATTGCGCTTGAATGGGCCATATAAATAGAGAACACCCCCTGGAGGAAGCAGACGACTTGCCCCGGCTATCAGTCCCAAGCACGCTGACCAAGGGGCGATGTGAATCAAATTAATGCTGACTATCGCCTTCAACGGTGAGGTTTCCCAATCAACAGGTGACTCCTTCTCTACAGACCAACTCGGTGTCTGCACATCAATATCTAAGGGTGGGTAAAGATTATCAGCAGGTTCGTAAGCAGACCAGTCTGCAATACTGGCACGCATCAGAGGATTAGCATCAGAAGGTAACCATTGACGCGGCTTTAGACGGGGGGCAAAGAAAACAGCATGTTCCCCTGTGCCACTAGCAACTTCTAAAACTGTACCTTTTGCAGGCAGTACGCGACGTAGAATCTCAAGAATCGGTTCGCGGTTGCGTTGAGTCGCAGGTGCATATTGCCGTGCATCGTCCGTTGTACTCATAATTTATTCTTATCGATTAAACTTACCTAATTTCTATTACTTGCCCGATTCCTCATTTCTTTCATTAGCAGGGGAGGAGTACACATCAGTAAGGCTGAACAGGGATCATTGTAGGTGAGGTTTGCTGTGATCAGCCAAAGGTTGCCGGAGAAATTGGCTGGGGGTGCATCGCGAATGTAGTCTTTATAACAGTTAGTTTATAAGCATCTGGGTCTTTAGCGGCTAGAAATATATTGTTTTATCAGTTAAAATAATATATGACTAAGAATAGCTAAGGGTAAACGCAGCAAGAGTCATCTACCAAACGCTGACCGATAGGAACGGTACAACGTCAGCTTGAGGGATAAACTTCAAGCCTAGCTTAAAAAGAGCTTGTTAATCACTTGCTCAACCATAGAACCCCTTGCTCACAACACTATACCTGCTCTTCTGTGACCCCTTATACTCTAGCAGCTCACCCTGTTTAAAGTTGTAGAAAAGCCAATTCTCTGTCAAGCCGAGTGACTAGACTGACAAACTATAAGGATTGAGTTAAGCGAACAGAACAACGTTTGACTTGATTCTGTAGATGTTGCCATTGGGTAGCGTCCAATCAAACAACATATTTCTTTGTTCCCGTTAAAAATTTTATAGCAATCGATTCTAAAATGCTGCAACCGGAATAAGCGGCTAGATTCCGGACTAACTCGGCATTGGGGTGCTGTGATCTACCGATTGGTACGCTATCCCAACTCGAGCCCCCTTATGTAAGATTTGTGATGAAAACGATTAAACCAACTAACTCGGAAACATCAACCATTCAAAACAAGGCCATCCAACCTCGTCTAATTCTTCAAGCCATTGCCTTTACTCTGATTTTGTCCTTTAGTGCGGGTCATCTATCACCCAAGAATAAAGGGATGAGAAATCAGTCTCCTCAGGTGAATCCTCAGCTATCTACGGCAATTGGTCATATTGTTTTGCAACACGCCTCCGAGCATACACGAGTGCCTTCCTCGAAACTCGACCTAGTTGATGTGCAACCCCATACCTGGTCTGATAATTGCCTAGAATTGGCTGAGGCAGAAGCCTCTTGTCAGCAGATACCTGTATCTGGATGGCAAGTGGCTGTTGCCAAGGGGCAACACCGCTGGATCTATCGCACGGATGCTTCTGGTTCCGTGGTTAAATTAGAAAGCAGTAACGTTGATTCTAGTAAGTAGGTTAGCACGATTTTGGGATCGTCAGTGTATACAAAGGACGAATGACGTAGCTTGCTTCTCGCGATAGCGAGTATAACGAATGACGATCCCCACCGCCCGCCTTTAATTGTCCCCACCTACTTAAAGCCCTTTGTGACATACTCCTACACCAACCTGAGTACAGGTATGGTGTGGGGCTTCCGGCGAAACAAGCTAATCAGAGACTTCCCAATCCGCTGAAATTTCCGGCGATCGCGCAGGTAGAGGGAAGAGTGCCTGAAACGCTGCCTGACGTTGAGGTGAGGGTTCGGGCGCATTGTCCCACAGGGTTTCGTAGAAAAAGAATGACACCCCCGCAAATCCCCGTTGACGCACAGCTTCCACTTGCTTTTGAATTTGTGATAACGAAATGGGCTTATTTTTTAACCCGGCTAAAATCCCGATCCCCACAGGGATATGACGCCGCGCCGCCTGGACTTCCGGCTGTTCGAGTTCTGCAATAAACCGATCAAAGTCATTGCGATAAATCTGGACAATCAACTCTTCGACTAAACCCCGGCGTTCCCAGGTGTACCAATCGGCGAGAAAGAATTCATAAGAAAAATCTTGAGGATTGGGAGACAGGGAGATAATCACATCCGACTTTTGCGCTTTAATCGCTCGGAAAAGTTGGGTTAAGTAGTCGGTAATCTTGTTCGCCCGCCAGCGCACCCATTCTGGATCGTTGGGATCACGGGGAGGGGATTGACCTTGATGCTCTTGTTGATAGAGCTTAATTGTCAAGGGATCATAACCAAACTCAGAGGGCAAACCGAAGTGATCGTCGAATTGAATCCCATCAATGTCATAGTTGTTGACTAACTCAACCACTAAATCCTGGATAAACTGCTGCACTTCCGGGTGAAAGGGATTAAGCCAGACGCGATCGTGACTTCCTTCTGGTTGAATCTTCACACCTTGACGATTTTGCGTCAGCCAATCGGGGTGACGTTTGGCTAACTCCGAGTCAGCCGGTGCCATAAACCCGAATTCAAACCAGGGAATCACCCTCATATCCTTTTGATGAGCTTGTTGGATGATTTCCTTGACCATATCTCGTCCTTGGGTTCCCTGATTGGGATCAAGGGATTCATCCAAAGGAGTCACTAGCCTTACCGCCCGCCCAATTTCCCGTTCAGCCACTTGACTAGGGTAGAGGGTATAACCCCAGTTCCAAACGGTAGGATAGACGGTGTTGAAGTTGAGTTGATCTAGGCGTTGAATGGCGTTGGTAATGCCTTGAGTAGAAAATAAGACTTGGCTATCAATATTCGTCAGCCACACCCCACGTAACTCAGCTTGAGCCAAATTGGGAACTTGAGTCTCGACTTTGGCAATGTACTGGGAGGGGATCAACTCAGCGGTTTGAGTCGCTTGGCACAAAAAAGCGGCAATTTCAGCCCGACTCGCATTTTGGTTCGGGTTAAAGGTTTGCACGCTGGGATAATTAACTACAAGCTGGTTTTCTATCGCGGCTGCGATCGCGCCTTGGGAATAATTGGGAATCGCATTAACATCTTCAAAGGCTGATATCAAGGTTTCAACGGCAGGTTGCTGGGGAACATACTTCAACCCACTGGCTAAAGAGACTAAGGCTTGCACACGGGGGATCGGTTGATTGGGTTGGAATAGTCCGCCCGGATAGCCCGCTAAAAATCCGGTTTGATAGGCTTGGCGAATCGCTTGGCTTGCCCAGTGTTGAGTTGGCACATCGGCAAATTTTCCGCCCGTGCGTATCTCTGGCGCATCCGGAAAGGCTTTACCTAGCATAGCAGCAAACTCAGCCCTAGTTACAGGGGCATTGGGTTGAAAACGGTTATCTGGATAACCACGAATAATCTGCTGCTGTGCTAACTGTTCAATGCACGATTGCGCCCAATTTTCTTGGATATCACTCAGCCGCGTTTGAGCGTAAGCTAGGGTTGGCAGCCATAAGGCTAAGCACAAGCCCAAGATAAACAGAAACATTAACCAAGCCTGATGCCCACAAGCACGGCTAAAAGCAACTAGCCCATTGGCAAAGGCTGTAAATAATGTTTTGACCAACTGTTTCATAAAAGGAGCAAATCTAGAGATATCACTATTCTATTGACGGGCTACACACCTTCCTGATCAGGAATGACTCGCTGAGTTAGGCAAAGGTTGCCAAAGCGACTTATCGCCATGGGCTGTCGGATCAAGACTGGGAGAGTCGTTTTGAGTTTTGGGACTCTGACTGATTTGGAACGTTACTCCGAAACTTTTTGTATTTTTGGCTACAAACATTTTTGTATTGTCGGTCAATGACATGGCGAATTGGCATAATATTTTAAGTTTTTCAACATTTTCCGGCTGGGGTACTCCCAAGACTTACCCAAAAATTTCACATTTAAGGTGTATTTTGTGAGTAATACTGTCTTTAAGTCAGGAATCTTAGCCGATCTCCCCCATTTCCTCATGATTGCCCCAGCAGGTTTTGGGATAAAGAACCTTAAACGGCTGAACCCATCTCCATCTCTCCATCGGCTAGGTTAACAAAACTTGGCGTTAAATGAGTGGAAAGGTTCAGGATGACAAGACGGGGAAACAAGAGGGAGCAGGAGGGTTCCAGGTGCGGGAGAACTGGGGAGATTAGCTGGTCAGCTATTTAGAGCCATGCTGCACTAGAGACGTCCGCCCTAGCTCAGAAAATCTGCACTGGATGGAAGTGTTAAGTTTTATTACAATTGAACGGATTGGAAGATCGACACCTTGTTGTCCTCTATCGGTTCATACTCACTTATCCCCTAAGATTTATTAGAAATTAGGAAGTTGGATTAATTTTTTATTTAAAAATACAAATAATTACGAGGAAAAACTTAGATAGAATCCAACCATTCAAATTAGGAAAAACTGTCAGCATCTTCCTATGACTAATATAGAAGCACAAGCTTTCAACGCCAATAACGGAAAATCCCTGAGAAAGCTTGCCAGAGCAATCATTATGTCCCAAGGTCATTTTGCCCTGATTTTGGTGTGCTGCAACTTTTCACCCCAACCACTATCCGTATTAAACCAGTTACAAGAATTCTCTGCACTTCCCATTCAGGGTGTGATCCTGCCTCCCTCTGGGGATACTCTGTTTACCGCCTTACGCGCAGCCGTGGATGAACCCCCACCTCCGGCTGTCGTTGTTTTTGGTCTTGATTCGGTGGTTGCTGTTGATCAAGTCTTGAGTGCAACTAATCTGGTGCGTGAAGAGTTTCGCAAACAGTTTCCTTTTCCACTTGTTTTGTGGATCGACGATACAATCTTGCAAAAGATGATTCGACTAGCCCCTGATTTTAAAAGTTGGGCAGCGAATCCCCTGCGGTTGGAATGTTGTT
>CAKZMA010000084.1 GCA_937127375.1 uncultured Coleofasciculus sp.
GCGTTAAAGGAAACGTGCGATCGCGCTGTTTGTAATAGCCTGTTTGTAGTAGCCTGTTTGTAGTAGCCACTTTAGTGGCTCTTCGTGCCTCAGTATTCAACCGGACATGATATTACATCTCGGTAAAGGGCGCACGTCAGTGCGCCCCTACGATATGTCACATCTGTGCTTATGTCTATCCTTTTGCATAACCTCCCCCTGACTGAGAGATATAAGAACGAGACGTTTATAATTCTTTATATCACTTGATAATTCCAGCGATGCAATACCAACTGAAATATCTGAGCTTAGTTTGGGTGACAGCACTCCTGTCAGTGACGACTCCTGTCATATCAATGGGTAGCATTGCGCCACTTGTTGCTCAGGCGCAAACGGTAGACGATCAAAAAGCCGAGGCGGAACGACTCTTCCAACAAGGAGTGCAGGAATACCGTCGAGGGCAATACCAACAGGCGTTGGCAACCTATCAACAAGCGCTGGAAATACAACAAGCCCTCAATGATCAGGCGGGAATCGGACAAACCCTCAATAATATCGGTGAGGTTTATTACTGGTTGCGGCAATATGAAGCCGCTTTAGCCAGCTTACAGCAGGCTCTCTCCATTCGCATAGCACTCAAAGACCGTGCTGGAGAGGGAGAAACCTTAGATAACTTGGGTATAACCTATTACGGCTTAAAGGACTATGATAAAGCCTTAGAAACCTTGCAGCAAGCGCTTTCTATTCGTCAAGAATTACAGGATCGTAGCGGAGAAGGCAAAACTCTCAGTAATATTGGCGCTGTTTACGCTTTTAGCTTACAACAATCGTCCCAAGGCTTAGAAAGCTTACAGCAAGCGCTAGCGATACAGGAAGAAGTCGGGGATAAATTTCATGCCGCAATCACCTTGCGAAGAATCGGCGGGGCGTATGCAATCCTGGAAGACTATTCTCGCTATTTGGAGTGGTCAAAGAAAGCGTTAGTTCTTAGCCGTGAGCTTGGTAACCGTGCGGGTGAGGGTGAAAGTTTAATGGCGATAGGATACGCTTATTCCAATTTAGAAGACTATGACCGCTACTTGGAACATTTCCAGCAAGCTTTACCCCTAATTCAAGATGCCGGAATTCGTCCATTAGAAAGTCGTATTCTTTTGCAAATAGGAGCGGCTTATTTTATCCAAGAAAAATATGAATTAGCAGTGGAATTTTATCAGCAAGCCTTACCTATTGCCAGAGAAATAAAAAATAAGTCGCAAGAAGTTCTTATCCTGATGTTGATCGGCAATAGTTATAACCTGGAAGGTGATTACATCGGTGCGTTAGACTTTTATCAGCAAGGACTCATCCTTGCACGAGAACTAGAGGATAAATTACAAGAATCTCAACTTCTATCATTCATAGCCTTTAGTTACTATAGGCAAGAAAAATACGATCTGGCAATTGAATACTTTAAACAAGCATTAGCCATTCAGCAACAACCTCTCAATGATCGCACAGCACAACTAAACACGATCCTTCAAATGATGAGAGTGTATTATGCAAGTGTCGGTTCTGCCCATGACCAAAAAGATTATTCTCTTGCTCTTAAACAAAGCGAAACGATCATTGCTTTAGTTCCAGAAGCGTTAAATATTGCTAGAGAACTACAAGATTCAATGAATAAACAAGAGATCAGGCGGATAGAAAGTAATACTTATGCAAGAATTGGTTCTATCTACTACGATTTGTTAGATTTGCCAAAAGCCCAAGAGTTTGCCGAACAAGGTCTAACCATTGCGCGACAGTCTGAAAATTTAGAAGCAGAGGCTTTTCTTCTATCGGTTCTTGCTAGAGTGTATATTTCACTGGGAGATTATGCCAAGGCGATTGAATTCTATAAGCGAGATTTAGATATTGCGCGACAACTCAAAAATCAATTTTCAGAAACGCTATCTTTAATTAGTCTTGCTAGTACTTATAATATGGTGGAAGACTACGAGAAGGCGATCGAGTTACTCCAGCAAGCATTAGTGCTAACAGGAGAAATCAATAGTTCTGAACTAGCACCTAATTTACAAGACACAGCGTTGAACTTGCGAAACAATGCATTGAAGGTTTTAATCCTGGTTTACATCAATCTTGGAGACTTCGATAAAGCGCTTGAGTATGCTCAGCAAAACGTAAGTTGGGCGCAAAGTATCGCGAAATCGGATAAAGAAGCAGAAGCGCTGATTGAATTGGCTAATGTATACACTTTGTTCCGAGATTCTGCTCAAGCTGTGGAGTTAGTTCAACAAGCTTTATCGATTGCTAAAACAATAAAACATCCTCAGCTAGAGGCAAAAGCCTGGGACAAGTTGAGTAAAATTTACAACCAGCAAGGCGATCATAATTTAGCGATGGATGCCGCCAACAAAGTATGGGAAATCGCTAAAGCATTGGACGATCCGAATCTAGAACGGAATGCTTTAGATCAGCTTAGAGATATTTACAAAAGCCAGGGCAACTATGAAAAATCATTAGAGTTAGCGCAGCAACTTTTGACCCTAATTAGGCAGAATCAGTTAAATAGCTTTGAAGTTATAGCTTTAACGAAGTTAAGTTCCAATTATCTTTGGCTGGGCAATACAGAGAAAGCAACTGAATATGGGAAAGAAGCTTTAGCATTAGCGCAGCAAAGACAAGTTACCAGCCAGGAGCAGATAGCTTTAACCGGATTAGCTCAAATCCATAGTCAACGGGGAGAATACGAGCAGGCGGTTGAATTGGCGCAAAGGAGTTTAGACATTTCCCAACGGACAAAAAACTTCTTTGGAGAAGTCGAGGCTTCAAAGGTTCTTAGTGAAGCTTACGCCGCCCTCGGAGATTATCAAAATGTCATTAGCGTTGCCGAACCCGGTTTAGCCCGATCTCGGAAATTGAATGATCGCTATTCTGAAGCCGAATTACTCATTAATTTGGGCAATGCTTACAACGTTATTGGTGAACACAGCAAAGGCAAAGAGTTGATTGAGCAAGGTTTGACAATAGGTCGAGAACTTCAAAATCCAGTTTTAGAGTGGTTTGGGTTAGCAAGGTTGGGTAATGTTTATACGTCGCTCAAGGATTATCAGAAAGCTTTGGAGCTGTATCAAAAAAGCTTAAAAATCGCTCAGGACAACAACAGTCCTAGAGCGCAGACATTACCATTAACCCTTTTAGGGATTGCTTATTCAGATTTGGGAGATTACCAGACAAGCAGTGAGTACTATCAGCAAGCACTACCCATTTTGCGGACATTGCAAAATCGTCATGACGAAAGTATCGTTTTGACAATGATCGCCTGGAATTACTTTGTTCAAGGAGAAGCTGAAAAAACCATTGATTTCGCTCAACAAGGGTTAATTATAGCCCAGGAAATTAAACAGCCTTTTCTGGAAATAATTGCTAACGTGGCGCTAAGTATTGGTTATGCTGAGTTAGGGGATGAGCAAAAAGCCATGGAGTCAGCCCAAGCTTTTTTAACATTCACTCGAAATGTCCAAAATCTTACCTTAGAAAATAAGGCGCTGAACCTCATCGGTAGTCTACACCGTAAATTTGGCAGAAAGCAAGAAGCCA
Organism: uncultured Coleofasciculus sp.; assembly: GCA_937127375.1. Classification (GTDB taxonomy): domain Bacteria; phylum Cyanobacteriota; class Cyanobacteriia; order Cyanobacteriales; family Coleofasciculaceae; genus Coleofasciculus. The sequence goes on from CAKZMA010000084.1 coordinate 3,559, forward strand.
TCGCGACTTACCAACAGGCATTAGCTATCAATACTCTTGAGGAAGTTATTGGTGATAAATCCTTTAGCTATGTAGGTTTGGGGCGGGTTTATGCAGAGTTAGATCAACCTAATATTGCTATTACCTATTACAAACAAGCGATCAATGACTTTGAAGAAATTCGGCGGATTAATCAAGAACTACCGCCCCAGTTACAAGAGTCTGCTCTACAAGCCATAATTGATTTTGACGGACTGACAGCCGCTGATTTTTATCGCCAATTAGCGGACTTGTTATTATCTCAAGGGCGAGATCAGGAAGCCCATCAGGTATTGGAACTGTTGAAGATACAGGAAATTCGCGATTTAGCCAGAGGTACAGTCTCAACAGATGACCAACCAGATGTACTTCTCAGCGAAACCGAGAAAAAGGTTCAAGCTGAAAGCCAATCCCTCATTGCTTTAGGACGACAAATCAATGAATGTGAACGAACGAATTGTACTGAAAAAGGCGAGTTAAATGACCGTCTGACTGTTTTAATCCGTGAGTTTAATCAAAACTTGAAAACCATTGAAAAAGAAATTCGCTCCAACCGGGCGACTGATGATCTGTTCTTCGACCCCAGGAAACTCGCTAAAGCTAGGGAAATTGTAGAAGCTCAACCGCATACCGTCTTAATTTACCCTTTGGTGCTAGAGGAAAGACTCTGGTTAATCATGTTCTCAGAAGGGGGAGTTGTCCATAAACAAGAAGTTAATATTGGAGAAGAAGAGTTAGGAGAAACAGTTAACCAATTCCGGAGATTACTAGAAAATAACCGCTCGGATATTGCCGAAATTAAAGAAACGGGAAAACAACTCTACGACTGGTTAGTTAAACCCTTTGCTGCCGAACTGAAGCAAAACCAGGTGCAGAATTTAGTGTTCGCTTTAGATCGGGTAACGCGATATATCCCCATGAGTGCTTTGTCGGATGGGGAAAACTACTTGATTGAGAACTATACCATCTCGACCGTCTTCTCAGCCGATTTAACCAATATAAGCGATCGCCTTCCTGTAGATACTCAAGATGTCCCCGTCCTAGCAATGGGTGTATCTGATGCGGTTGGTGGTTTCTCGTCCTTACCATACGTCCAAACTGAACTTAATGCCATTGTGCGCCAAACAACCGATGATGATCTAGGGATTTATCCAGGGAAAACCTTTCTTAATGATACGTTTGACTATCGCAGTTTGCGCGATAATTTGACGGGACACAAGATTTTACATCTAGCGACTCACGGAGTATTTGTTCCGGGTAGTGCGGATGACTCGTTTCTGTTGTTAGGCGATGGTGAACAGCTAAGAATTCCCGACATTCAAACGTTAACTCAGTTACAAGACATTCATCTCGTCGTACTTTCTGCTTGCGAAACAACCTTAGCGGGTTCGCGTCCAGACGGTGTAGAGATTGCTAGTGTTGCTTACTATTTCCTCAGTAATGGAGCCGATGCGGTGATGGCTTCTCTGTGGAACGTGAATGATGCTAGCACTAGCTTAAAGATGCGAAAATTTTACAACAATCTTGCTCAAGGAACGGAACAAAACCCTGTCACTAAAGCCGAAGCCTTGCGACAAGCACAACTGGCTTTATTGAGGGGAAACTTTTCCGTTGAAGATATAGAACGAGCGGGACTTTTGTTACAAAGTCCTGAAGGCTTACCCGCCAGCGTGACGACGAATCTGAGCCATCCCTATTATTGGGCGCCCTTTATCCTTATTGGTAATGGACTTTAATGGATTTCGTAGTCAGGGCTTTAGCCTAAAATCATCCACCTAAATCTTTCCCCATCCCTTACAGCACTTTCCGCTCTTATGGAATACGTTTGATCCCCCTAAATCCCCTATGGAACAAAAAGCGAAGCATCCTTTGGTCTCCCCCATAGAACAAAAAGCGAAGCAACATCTGGCTTCCCCCTTTTGCAGGGGGACGGGAGGGGGAGCTAATAGGGGGATCTGAAGGGGGACTTTAACGGTAGCAGGGTGTGTTAATACAGCCGTTACCCCTGTATAAGCCAGTCCGCGTAGGCGGACTTTGTTTGTGTAGCAGCGATTTCAATCGC
>CAKZMA010000085.1 GCA_937127375.1 uncultured Coleofasciculus sp.
TATTTCTCCAATCCCACAGGGATTGAACGGATTCTCACGCGAGTCACTGGGGGAAATGCTTCTAATATCCTGGGAACCTTGGGAGTTTTAGGCAACGCTGACCTATTTTTAATTAACCCCAATGGAATTATCTTTGGTGCAGGCTCTCAACTCGACCTGAGAGGTTCATTTATTGGCAGTACGGCGAATAGCATCCAATTTGCCGATGGTCTAGAATTTAGTGCTACCAACCCCCAAACCCTACCCTTACTAACGATTAAAGTTCCCTTGGGCTTACAATATGCAGCCAATCCGGGAGGGATTCAAGTGCAGGGGTTGGGCAACCAAGTCATCATTGATCCCCAAACCTTTGTATTCATTGGCGTAGATGGAAAAGGTCTTGAAGTAGAGCAGAATCAAACCTTAGCCTTAGTGGGCGGTGAGGTAGCCCTTTCTGGCGGAAATCTAACCGCAAAAGGCGGAACTCTGGAGTTGGGAAGTGTACAGGAGGGGCTAGTCACCCTTACCCCAACCAATCCGGGCTGGGCATTGAGCTATCAAGGCGTGGAAAATTTCCAAGATATCCTGCTGTCCCAAGGGGCTATGATTAACACCAGTGGTCCGACACCGGGAAGAATTCAGGTACAAGGACGGCGCGTCACCCTCTCCGACGGTTCAGGACTGGTGGCAACTAACCTGGGAATTGGAAACGGCGAGAACGTAACTATTACTGCCTCAGAGTTAATCGAGTTGAGTGGGACAAATCCTCTCAATGGTCTTCCTAGCTTCTTGTTTTCTGGTACAACAACGGCTGGAAAGGGCGGTGGCGTGACCCTGACCACAGAGCGGTTGCGGCTGCGGGATGGGGCGCAAGTCTCATCTGGTACGGCTGGTTCGGGCAGTGCGGGTATGCTCAGCGTGAATGCTTCGCAGTCCGTAGAACTGATTGGAGTCTCAATCCCTGACCTGTTTTCCAGTGGTTTATTTAGCAGCAGTAGTTTTGCCGCCACTGGAGACGCGGGGAATTTAACCATTAACACCGAGCAATTCATTCTCCGGGATGGGGCAACAGTTAGCAGTGAAACCTCTGGTGCGGGTCGTGGGGGAGATTTGACTATAAACGCTTCGCGCTCTGTGGAGCTAACTGTCACAAACCCAAATGGCTTTCCCACCAGTTTATCGACGGCGACTCGAGGCAGTGGAAATGCGGGCAACTTGACGATTAATACAGGACGCTTGATTGTCCGGGATGGCGCCCAAGCCGCCAGTTCGACAAGTAGTCAAGGTTCTGGGGGAAACCTGAGTGTGAACGCCGAGGAGTCGGTAGAAATAATAGGTACGTCAGCCAATTCTGCCAGCGGCTTGTTTGCCTCGGCGATTATCGGTGATGGAGCCGGGGGCGACTTGAGGATTACTACTCCTCGGTTAATTGTCCGGGATGGGGCATTGCTCAGTGTGAGTAACTTCCAAAGCCGCAACCTGGCACCGCCGGGAACGGGTCCTGCGGGCAACCTTGAGATAGAGGCTGCCACAATCCGACTGGAAAATCAAGGGGTGATCACAGCCGCTGCTGCTGGAGGAGACCAGGGAAATATTACCCTGGATTCCCAAGACATCCAGATGCGCCGACAGAGTGCCATCACCACGAACGCCACCGGACCGAGCGCGGGTGGTAATATCACGCTCAACACCGATACCTTAGTCGCCCTGGACAATAGCGACATCACGGCGAATGCCACGAATAGTCAAGGTGGGCGCGTCATCGTCAATGCACAAGGCATCTTCGGCACTCAGTTCCGTCCCCAACTCACCATAGAAAGCGACATCACCGCCAGTTCGGACTTGGGGGCTGAATTCAGCGGCATTGTGGAAATTAACACCCCTGATGCTGATCCGAGTTCTGGATTAGTCGAATTATCAACAACTGTTGTTGATGTCGAAGGCTTAGTGGCACAAAATCTCTGTACAGCGAAACAAGCGGGTAGTTCCTTTGTCATCAGCGGACGCGGGGGTTTACCCACCAGTCCGAATGACCCGTTGACTGATGAAGTTGTGGTGGTGGAGTGGTCTCAACCGAGTACTGAGGTGTCGTCTGGAGGGGTGAGTCATCCGCCATCAACCGATAGTGGACAACGGAAAAATCGGGTGATTCGGCAAATACAAGGCTGGTTTGTCGCGGCTGATGGGACAGTTATCCTGACTGACGCCGCACCTACTGTGACACCGCAGAGTCCTGCCTTGACTCACCCCGGTTGTGTTCCACCTAGAATGTCTCTCCAGTAGAGACGCGCCATGGCGGTAGAGACGCGCCATGGCGCGTCTCTACAAAAGGGGGGATTTGGGGGGATTTTGTTACAGTACACCCCACACCTAACCCCCACGTTTTTGATGCCGTGAAAACTCAGTTCAATTTTTCCCAAAACCCAAAACCCTTACGAATGACAAATGACAAATGACGAATGACGATCTCAACGGTTAACTTTAATTGTGTCCACCTACTTATCATTCTTGCTTTCAGCCCAGTGGCGGCACCCGTTAGCGCCCAAATGGGAGAATTCGCGGATACGAGGTTACAACCAGAGATACAGCACTTTCCGCTCTTATTGGATACGTTTGATCCCCCTAAATCCCCCATGGAACAAAAAGCGAAGCATCCGCTGGTCTCCCCC
>CAKZMA010000086.1 GCA_937127375.1 uncultured Coleofasciculus sp.
GAGATAAGTTGGGGTTAGCACTAACAAACAAGGAGGTATCAACTCCATAGGGATTGACGACAATTTTTTCTGGCAGAGATCCTAACTCTAATAGTCTGCTTCGCATATTTTGTGAAGAAGCGATAATAGAAGCTGCTATGGCAAAAAGTTTTGAGTAATACTCGCCGATTTGCTGAAGTAATATGGTGTGATGAGCATCAAACCCATGAAAGTGGACTACTAGAGGCAATCCTATTTCGTGACAGATCTCCATAACTGCCACACCAGCAGGAGCAAATTCTGCCAATACAACATCTACATTATTTTCCAGCAGGAATTGCTTCAGGACGGATTTATCTTGATGAAGAGGGAACCATACTCCAGGCAAATCAATTACTCTTGCGGGTAAGTTTTCTATATGAGCGCGAATAAATGTTTCCGAATAAGCATTTTTATTGGGATGAACAACACATACAACTGGTTTTTCTTCCTGTGGAAAAATACCACTATTATTGTTTCGCTTATCCAGTTTACCTAGGAAATTTGAATTAATAGGATTATTGATATTTATACTATTGTTTGATTCCATTGAATTTACGACATCTAGCTCGTTTAAATGAGAATTCTTTAGAAAAATAACGTAAAAAATATTGTCAAAATTGTTTTGATTAGATATAATATCTTGAAAGCTTCCGCTCTTTGATGCTATGTCTAATCCTCGGTAGTCATTTGAGATAATTGCAACAAAATTATCCCCCAATGATTGGTGTACTTGTTCTAATAAATCAGCACTACAGCTTGAAGTAATGATGACATTAAATCCTTGAGAAAACTGGGCATCTCTGGCAAAGCGAACTCTGCTATAGTTTCCCGATTGTTCAAGATAAGGCTTCAGTGCCGCGATATATGCATCATCATAATTTGTTAACGTAACCTGAACACGCGGAAGATCAAGGAAATCAGCGACTGAAGCAAGGTTAATTCTTGCGTCCAATAGTATTTCCACATTTTCCCATTCACGATGGAAGTCTTGAATTACTTGATAAAGACTAATCCTTGCACGACTGAATTCTGTATCTTGGCAGTATTGAATTCGATTAATGGATTTTATGGTAAAGCGGTCTTCAATTGGTTGTTCTTGTAATAGCTGAGTTAATAGAGTTGCTATTTTCTGGGGAGTATATTCTCGACAATATCGCTCATGACCTCGTTGGCGAACTTTAGCTGTAAAATTGGTATACTGGGAAAAGTAAACTATTTTTTCTTGTAACTCCTCAATGGTTGCAAATTCTTCATACTCTTCTCCTGCTTTCAACAATAAATCTATTCCTGACTCGTCTGTCAATTGGTCAGTTAACAGAAAACTCCCAGCGGCTAGAATTTCAAAAATACGTAGATTCAGATCACCGTTGAGACTGATATTCAGTGAAATATTAGCTTCTGTAAATGCCTTGAAAGAATCTTTTTGGGGAAGCTGACCATAAATAAACCCCGGAATATATTTCTGTGCATATTTTATAATTCTTTGACGTCGAGGGTGATGTCGCCCAGCTTGACCAATAAATACAATTTTTTGATTAAATACAGTTTTATTTAAATTGGAAGATTGCCAAGGTTGCTGTTCAAAACCTGGATCAGGAGGATTGAGGAACAAACCAGGCAACCAATAAAGGTTTGTTAACCCAGCTAACCAATAATACCAAAGGTGATGACGTTTGTGGTCTGTAATGTAAAAATCGTAGTTTTCTGATTTTGCATACGCAATCATTCTATTTAATGGATCAACACCATGTTGAGTGTCTCCTAAAATTAATACTTTAGGGCATTTAAGACAAGCAACATTGCGTGGGACTATATTAAAAAAAGAATCGACCTTAGCAATAAATAAATCGGGATACCAGTTTGGGGGTAGTTTCTTTAATAATTCTGAGACATCAAACGATGCTCCAAGAGGTAAATTAATAACATTGGGATGTTGATATTTGGAACTTGTTATATAAAATTCATCATGGGAAAAAATAGGATACCGCTGTTGCTCAAATAGCCAATGATGTGAGATCAAGACTTTACTGCTCTGAAAATTCATAAAATTTATTTTAAGGTTGAATTATGAAGTTCAGATGTTATTTGGATTAGTAGTTGAGTTATTCAGTGATTTCTCCTTTGCTATCCTCATTTTGTTGGTTCATCTGCTGCTGCAACTGATCCAACTGTACCTTATACCTTGCCTCCTGAGGATGCAACTCAATCAACTTTTCCAAAGGCGCGATCGCACCTTGAGTATCCTGCATCTGTAACCGTATCTCCACCAAGCCTTCCAGCGCCACCCGATTCTCCGGTTCCCGTTCTAAAACCAACTCATACCCCCGTTCCTTCGCCGCTAGCTGTTGATCAACCGACGCCTCTTCCGAGGTAGCCGTCGTCTGCGGTTGCTGTAAAGCATTACTATAGAGACCAAATAGCCCATAGCCCGTAGACCCCAGAAAGGCTACCATTGAGAATACAAGAAGAATTCGTTTCAGAGGACTTTCCTTAGATTTCTGATCCGACATACCGACCTACAGGTAAATGAATCTGCTAGTCAATCAAGTCTCGGCTAATCGCTCAAATCAGCAAAGTAGGGGCGACCCGCCTGCA
>CAKZMA010000087.1 GCA_937127375.1 uncultured Coleofasciculus sp.
CCCGCCGCAATCCCCACGCCAACCGCTTGGATTTGCCTTTCTAGGCTGCGATCGCGTTCAGCTTGGTCAATTTCCACTAATCCCCGAATCGTATTAATTGCCGTATCTAACAACCGTTCCCCTTGCTGAAGATAAACCAAATCCACTTTAATTTGTCTCTGAAACATCCCAAAAATGTGATTTGCATTATCCCGCCAACCCGTTAAATCACTTTGACTTTTTACCTCCATTCGCGTCAGAGTATTGAGATAATTTTGCCGATTAATCTCAATCGTATTCTGAAAATTCCCCAAGCTGCGAATTCGTTGGGAATACCCCAAAGACCAGTCTAATAGATTTTTGATTTCCCGTTTCAATAGCTTTAAATCTTTCTCTGACAAATCCGATGTCACATTCGTCGGAATGTTTGTAATGCATTTCTGAATCGTCTCTTCAATTTGTTGAATTTCATCCTGAGAGGCTCTATATTCCTTACGGCTATCCAGAAAAATTTGCCGATTTTTCTGGTAATATAAAAAAAGTTCTGGCAAATCATACTGAATATCATTCAGTTTATCTGTAGTTGCCTCGTCAAAAATCAATAAAATTAGAATTTGTCCATACCGATGCTGTCTAAAAATACTTTTATATTCATAAATATAGCCTCCTAGAAATTTCCCTGATTCGTAAAATGGCGGTGCTTCTTCCAGGGACTCAATCCCCAGAAACTGCTTTAATAGCTGATCAGCGGTAGATTTTAAATTCTCCGCCGTATCTGGACAATTTTGGGCAATAAAACCACTCAAAAAAACTGTACTGCCCCAAAAGGCTTTGCTGCGATTTGACTGAGTTTCATCTTGACTCCCTGGGGAAATTCCGGCGAAAAAGTCCTCTGGGGGCTTCAGTTTGGATAACTCTGAGAAAGAAATCTCGTCATCTCCTGACTTTTGCGGATGATAGAGCGTCAGAGAAAAACTATAAGTATTATTGAGAAACTGAGGATAAAGAAACCCCTTATATTTTTGGGGCAAAGCTATCCGGCAAATTCCTCTGCCTTCGGGATTGAAGATTAAATCAAAATTGGCTAATCCCGAACCGAGCATATCCTGGAAATCTTCCCGAAGTTTTAAATAGATTGGCTTGCTGTTTTGGTCTAAAATATTATAAGAGTTTAACAGATATTGATAGTAATTAGTAACGAATTCAATTTCCAGAGAGCGTTCTGTAAAATTTGTCAGACGGACAGTTTTTAAGTGATAATTGAATAAGCGGATATTTGGGGCATAAATAGAATTAATAGTGTGACTGCTCATTTGGATGACTGAGATTGTTGCTGGTGTTGGCTTTGGGCATCTTTGATGGCAGAGCGCAAAGCGGTATTGGTAATGGGTTGTTCTGACTCTGGAGGCGGAGGCGGAGTCTCGTTATCTCCCAGAGGGTCTTTTTTTATAGTTTGTAAAGCTACCTTGATAGTGTCATAATCATGGTCATCCAACCAATCTAAAATCGCATCCTCAATCTCTTCATAATCCTCATCTCCGAATTGAGCCAGCTTTTGGTCAAGTTCTGCCCAGGTTTCCTGGCTACAGTCGGCAAAGATTGAGGATTGCTGGTGCAACAGTTCTAAAAATTTGGCGATCCGTTTTTTGCTGATCATGATTGGTGATGTTGGGGTGATCTTCCTGTCTGATCTAATTGTCCACTGACGGTGAAAGGTGCCCAATAGCGAGCAGAAGTAAAGGGGGATTTTTTATTGAATAGTTTAAGCTGCTTTTCACAGGTTTTCAGTTGACTATCCTCTAATTTTAGCTCGTCCCGTAACCAGGTTAAAACACCATCACGGGAAATGGTGCGTAACCAGCCTTGGGCGGCTCGTAATGCCATCATGACTGAAGTGTAGCGAGGTAACTCCTGATATAAGCGAATCATCAGTAAGGCGGCAGAAAACTCCTCGGCTTCCCAGAGACTCCCCACCACCGTCCGGGTTCCGGCGAAAAAGAAGGCACTGGCTAACCCCACATAGTCATCGGTTGGGGGAGTTTCCACTAGCCCGGTTTTGCAGGCGGACAGGATTAACAGGCGACAGTTGGGGATATCCAGACTGGTGAAGATGTCCTGAAAGGTGAGTTTTTCCCGGTTGGCGAGGCGGAGGTAGGCGTTGAGGGGGTCGGCTTCGCTAAATTCGCCGTGACAGGAGAAGTGAACGTAGCGGCTTTGCTGTAAAAAAGCTCGGTTTTGCGGTTGTTCCAGGGCGGTTTTGGTGGCTTTGTCGTGGCTGAGAACCCGTTGGGGGTTGAACAGGCGGCGCAACACTTCTACCTCGAAATCTGCATAGGTGAGGTCTTGGGTCGGGTTTTGCAGGGCAAAGAAAGAGGTGGAGGGTTCTTCTAGGGGGGGACGCTGCTGGAGATTGTTGAGAATTTGACAACTGGGGGCATATTGGACTGGGAACCAGTCTTGCAGGGGTTTTCCCTCATTCCCAGAAGGCGAGGGGAGAGAGACGGGGAGCGCGTGGAGGGGGATGAGGTGCAGTTCCCGGTGGGGAATCAGGATGAGGTGTTGAATCTGGGATAATTCAGCCAGAATGCGGGGGAGTTGGAGGGCGGCGCTGAGGGTTTCGAGGCGTTGGGGGAGTTGCTTATTCCAGGTGTCTTGCCCGTAGTCGCTGCGGTAGTCCAGTAGGGCTTGGTCGAGGTGTTCGCGGTCTTCGGCGCTGAAGTGGTGGGGGGTAATCTGGATTTGCTCGTCTCGGCGGGTGACGAGGAAGGCGTAAAACCCGGAGTCGGCTTCGGTGGGGAGATACCACTCGATGAGGGCGGTTTGGGGCTGGAGAAGGCGGCGCAAGTCCGGGAGTTGGGCGGGGACTTGTTGGGTGAGGGTAAAGTTGGGGTCGTCGAGTTCCGTGAGCAGGTCTTGGAATTGCTGGTTGGCGGCTTGGAGTTGTTGGCGGATGAGGGTTTCGGGTGAAGGTTGGTTGGGGTGCTTCTCGGTGGCGGGGGTGAGGGTGTCGTTGGGGGTGAATGCAAGTTGTTGTTGGTAGATGGCGATTTGACGGCGCAGGTCGCTGATGCGTTGTTTTTGTGCATCCGTGGCGTTTTTGGGGTAGAGGTGGGCGCTGTCGAGGAGTTCGATCAGGGTGCGGGATTTACTACGTTCGACGGTGAGCAGAGCTTGGGCGTAATCTTGTTGATGGATGCAGGCTTGCATCATTTTTTGATAGATATCGAGGGAGTTGGCGATGAGTTCCCGTTTGGTGGCTTCGGAGGTTGCCCAGTAACGGCTTTGTTCGATGGCAAGGATGGCTTGGCTATAGCCTTCGATGGCGATTTCCCAGTTTTGGAGGTTGTAGCCGAGGTTGCCGAGGTTGCTTGCCATTTTGAGGCACTCTTTCGGTGAATACTTTGGTTCAAAAATTTGTAATGCTTCTCTGAATCTCAAAATGGCATTTTGCATATCACCCAAAGCACTGTAGATACAGCCCAACTTACCAGAAGCCTCTGACCAGTATGTTGGAAACTGTTTTTTTAGGGAATCTAACACTTCAAATGCATCTAAGGAATACTCTAAAGCTTGTTGGGGCTTATTATCATACAGACAGAAATCACTTGAGATTAATTTAGACTTAGCCCACAATCGAGGCTGTTGCTTATTATCTAAGAGAGTAAACAAGGAGCCAAAAATATTTTTGATGAAATCCTGTAGGTAAAGTGTATATTTGACTTGCTTTGAACCAATCAACTCTAAATACACTTGACCAAGGGTGAAACAAAGATCAATCCATTTTTCTGGAAAGGTATTAGGGGAGAATGCATTAGACATAAATAGCTGTTTTGCTATTTCCTTTGATAGGTTAATATCTTGATATTTGCCCTCCCGTAAAAATATTTTGGACAGCTCTAGGTTTACCAGATTTTGAAGACTTGCATTTTTCTTGGTTTTAGACAAGTTAAGTGATCTTTGCAAATATTCTATTGCTTGTTGCGAATTTTCATCAATGTCACCATATACTCTTGCACCATAAGCTTTTCCAAGTTCAAGATAAATGACTTCTTCCTGTGTGAATCTTAAAAATTTATTATCTAAATGTTTTTGGGGAGTTATAGCTATGAGAATTTTCGTCCAAATCTTATACATTAACCGTGGAATATTAATCGGATAATCTCTTTGTATTTGCCGATCAATTAACCTAACCTGTAGTGCCGCATTAAGCATTTTTATCCCATCTTCAATATGATTGATTCGATAAGATTGTGATGACTCCATTAAAGCTTTTCCACCCAGAACTAGGTAGTGTTGGTAATGAAACTTATATCTGGGCCAGCGATATGAGTTCAGATTAAATCTGTCTACAACTAGAGGATAAATTTTTGTAGCAAGTTCTGTTGAACTAGAGCTTGAAATATCTAGCTTTTCACAAATAATATTACAAGCAGTACCCACTGCAAGAATAATTTGATTAGTAGCTTCTATGCTCGAATAAAGATTGCTATCGATTATCCAATAGACAATAAAGCAAAAGTCATCTACTGTTTTTTGGGTGCGTTCAAATTCCAGATCTTTGCATTGATAACTTTTGAGATCTAACTTTTTTAATGACCTCTCTATCAAGGTTAATATTTTTTGGGCATCCTCTAATTTTAGATGATTAGTAGCATCATTTGCAATATCTCTTTTATATGAAACTTCATTGATTACATCTTCTGTGTTGACGAATTTTGGTTTTGATGACCTTAGTAAACGCCACAATGCAAACAACCCATAAAGCGATAAAAGTGGAATAATAATTATCGTGAATAATACAGAGAATCCGGCAACAATGAACATAATTCTTTCCCATGTCTCTAAATGCCCAGTAAACGCAGAAAAAATGGTCGTTATTTGACGAGAAATCATCCTCATTGGTGTCCCCAACCCCGCATCATAAATTATCAATGACCACAAACTCATCCCCATGGCAATAGCAACTATAACCACCAACGCCCGTAATATTTTAGGTAAGTCAAAGATAATATATGCTGGTTTCGCTTTATTTCCGAATATGTCATTGATAACTGATTGGCTAAATATATGAGGCTCAAAAACCCGATTCAACTTAAATTTCATAAAGCGAACCATTGACAAAAAATCGGATTTTGAAAATATATTTTTCTGTATTATCAGATAATGAAAAATCTTGAATCCTATGATAAAAACAAAAAATTGAATAAATAAGTCAAGTGTTTTTATGATTGCAACTGATACTCTGCTAAGTTCAGGAAAAATTGTAATCTCAGATAGATATTTTTCTAGTCTCTGCCGTGTCACTTCATCAATCTCATAACTATAAATTAAGGGAATTACGTTCTCTTGAACCATATTTTGGGTAGTTGAAAGTAATTCTGAAAAATTTTCTGTATAAAAAAACCAAACAAAGGTAATAATAAGATGTGATGTCAAAAAAAACAAAAATAGCCTTAGTGAGTGTATTTGTAATTTCTTTGTTTTAGCAGTCTGTTCAGAGAATAAACTTTTTAACAAATCAAACAAAAATCTGAGTGATCTGGCAGCGAGTGATCCACTGAAATAAAAGAAGATCACCCCTAAGATGCCATTGCCTGCGAATGCAAGCCAAAAACCATGGTTACTTAATAAGCTACAAAAAGGTCTTTGGTAACACCAGGGTGAATACAAAAAAATGTAAATTAGGACTGATACAATGAAGTAAACAAAGAAAATGTTAGTGATTGGGTTTTTCAAAAATAAAATTTTCCATCCATCATAAATGGATATTTTTTTCCCTAGCGCTTGACAAGTAAACAAATACCAGCCAAGCATATAAAAAAGCGAATAAGCTAAAATTCCGATTAACGATAATACTACAGGATTCATAAACATTCGCAATTTGTTATAAACGCTCTGATTTTGGCAATTCAAAAAATGAAGATGCGAGTCGAAGTCAAATAAACATACTAAATCTGTATACCACTCCAACCGTCAATTGATTTTCAATTATCTAGGCGATCGCTTACGTTTTATCAAACGGGGTTTGTAGGGTTCGAGTTGCTGCTTTTCTTGCCGCAGTTGATTGAGGTGGGTCGGGTCTGGGTTCTCCTAGTCTTGCAGGCGGCGGTCTTCTTGGTTAATGGCGATTTTGAGAGATTGCAACCGTTGGCGGATGTTCTCGGGAATTACGCCCCCCGGATAAGCGTCACGGGTGGCGATGAGTTCCACTAAATTGCGGGCTTTGCTACGGTCTACATATTCAATGGCATCGCTGTATCTACCCAATTCTAAGCACACTTCCACCATACCGCGATAAACTTTGTTCCATTCCTCATTAAAGTTGCGTTTATAGCCCTCGCTATCCGCGCCAATTTCACCCCGGAGATATTCCACCTGTTCCAGGGATTCTTGAAAGCTACGGTAGGCATTTTCCAAGGCGGTTTGTTTCTCGTCGGAACTGTTCCCGGTTAGGCGAGATTGAGTTTGGTAGGCAAAACCAATGTTGTTCAAAGTTCCTGCTAAGTCGCGGGCTAACCCCAACCGCCGCCGAATTTCTGCTGCTGCATTGTAGGCGGCGATAGCACTTTCGAGATTGGCGGCCGGGTTGATGCCCATCTT
>CAKZMA010000088.1 GCA_937127375.1 uncultured Coleofasciculus sp.
CGACTATAGGTTGCGGGTTGACTGGTTCCGATTAGATGATTGGTAATCATTACCAGTGCGGACGTTGGCGATTGAACATTCCCGCGTACCATCCGCCGCTTACGATTCCACCAGCGCTTAATCAATTCATCGATTGATCGGTCTTTGGGCGGATCATCCCAGAATAGGCATAAACTTCCCAGCCGGGAACCCATTTCATAGAGCTGAGATGGAGAAATTTCAGAAACAATCCCTTCCTCATCCCAGTTTTTCCCAATCAGCGCCGCAGCGACTCCAGCCGCAATAGTTTTCCCACTCCCCGGTTCGCCATGCAGGTTGCCAATAGGATAGCTTTCATCGCCAGTCTGTTCGACTTTATCTTGCAAGTTCAGCGCCCCGGTGACTAATCCCATCGTCAGCAAGACAGGGATAAAGTTTCCATCATCGCCGAAGAATAGCCGAGATGCCCGAATCAGCTTTACCAATGCCTCTGGATTAACTTCTGCCTGTTCCGGGCATGGGATATAATCCCCGCTGGAAGAAGATGTATCGCGAAAAGTCCACAGGGAGCGATCGCTATCCGTTGGTTCCCCTTGCGAATCGTATTGGCGATCGCTAAAGACCCAAACCCCATCCTCTTGTTGTCCAATTCGTTCAATCGTGCGCTTCACGATTCCTTTCTCTTGCCAATACTCTTTTAGCCTATGGACAAACAAGGCGGCTAACTGATTGGAATTTAGATTGCAGAATAATCCTCCCATTCTAATTCCTCGGTTGAGCGCTTTGGCGAAGCGGGTGGGGGAGGAATAGTCCGTTGTTAATACGGTTAGTTGAAAAGTTTCATTACGGTTGTAGCTAGGAGTTAAATGTATGACCAATCCTCCGCCTTGAGAATTTGAGAATTGTTCAATTATTGAAAAATTAAAATTACAACGGGGTTCAAACAGTAGATTCCCTTCTTCTGTCTCTAGTGCATATCCGATTTCTCCATCGGCACTTGTTGGAGTATCCCAGGAATTTTTTGATTGTTGAATTGAGTTTTTCATTGGCGGCACAGCAATTAATCAAGAATTAAGGGAGGCGTCCAAATCGGGCTAAATTTGGACGCCTGAAGCCTATGCTAAAGTTCTGCTAGTTGAAGTTAGAGTTCGAGTTCTGGATCTGGATTTGCGGGACTCTCCGTGTACGGATTGTCCCCATAGTTGACTTGGTAAACATTTTCACTATAGGGGTCTGTATAGAGGTCATTTTGTAGGGGGGTGTTGCCAGCCCCTAACTGATTGTTTCCTTGGAATTCGTAGGCGTCACCAGTTCCCCAACCGTCACCATTACTCCAACCGTCACCATTACTCCAACCGTCACCAGTAGTACCAGTAGTAGTCATGTTTATCTCTCTCTTTATCTTGCTTTACTTGTTGATAAGACAAGATTAGATCGAGGTTTAATTCTATATCTTATCCAAATGGTAGAAATGCTTGTATGCCTTTAGTAAGAAACGGTAAGCTATAAGAAACGGTAAGCTAAGAGTAATTAAAGAATCAGTCATCTCAATCAATGAAAAGATTCCCCCCTTTTGTTCTAGTTCTACTTGTAGGTGCGATGACAACCGCCTGCGCTGAACAGGAGACTAACACACGAACTTCTTCTCCTCTTCCTACTACTGAGGAAGGAAGAAGCACGACTAATACTTACGAAGTAACCTGGGAAGTCTGTTCTTCCGCAATCGTTGAACCCAGTCCTACTAATGGTTGTGTGTCGGGAACTCAAGTGCTTCACGGAGTAGACGGAAACCCTCCCAATCAAAGTGAGTTGGTGAGTAATGCGTCCTTAGTTCGCCCTCCCGAAACCGATTTATACTCGGTTGGAATTAAGTCGGGTGGATGTGGAGATACACCCAGCAACGAAGGTGTATACGAGGTTAGCAAAATAGCTGTCTCGGAAGGTTCAGAGCCTCCTTCAGTTTCCTTAAAAAAAGTTCAACCCACAACAGAATCGCCCCAATCAAATCCCGGAGGCGGAATGGTTGTTGGTGGTAGTGCTTGCCCTAGATTGTAGGGGTTTAGGGGACATTATGTCCCCCTTTTTTCTTATACTTTTGACGATGGGAGTTTAAATTCAAAGGTTGATCCCTCCTTACTGCTCTCAAGCAGGTTAATAGAACCCCCATGTTGTTGGGCGATCGCACGAGCCACATAGAGTCCTAATCCTCCTGATGAGAGGTGAGGGCGGTAACGGTCAAAAATCTGATTTTGTATCTCCGCTTTTATCCCGCATCCTGTATCACTTATAGTTATGATTCTTTCTCCGTTTGTTGAAACTGAGAAAGTTATAGTTACTGTGCCAGCTTGGGTAAACTTAATTGCGTTATCAATTAAGTTTCGGATTGCCTGATTCAGGTATTTATAGTTTCCTGATACCCATTTGTCTTTGTCGGTACTGGTACGAATATCTAAAATCAAATTCAGACTTTTAGACTTTGCGTCTGGAATCAGTTCCGAACAAATGTCTTCAATCAATTTCTCTAAGTTAATTGAAGTCATTGGTATTGGTATAAGGTTTTCCCCAGAAGAGCAGAATAAAACGTTCCCCATTGACTCTAGTAGCCGTCTGTTGTTCGTCTTGATGGGAGTAATCCATTTCCCAAGGTCTTTGGGGTCGGAGGATTGCTGAATTAGATTTAATAGTTGATGGAGAGCTACTAGCGGGGTAGTAAACTCTCTAATCCTTCTGTTAAGTGCTTGAATTTCTTGGTCTTGGGAGTTGTCACAGGTCATCGTCAGAATTGATTGTCTATCGCGTCGTCGTGTTAGTTTACTTGTTGTTAGGTTGTAGGTTGCATCAATTCAACCTGATAAATTTGAGCTATGCGTTCTATTCGCATTCGTAATAGCTTAGTGTTGTCAGTGCTATTAGAATTCAATGGCTTTTGCTTCTTCTCATCTTCCAGAAGCCTGAAGAGTCTAAGTATCATTTCATTCTTTTCCTTTTGGGAAAGATGTGGATTATCTGCAATAAATAACTCTATAGTATCTACATCGCTTAATTGTTGGAACCCATAAATGATGGCTTTGATCCGAGGCAGTTTTTGTTCTTGGGCAATCCGTAATCGCCTCAAGCCCGAAATGCATTCAATGATTTCATCAACTTGATGCTCTTTTCGATAGCCTGTAACTCTACAGATAATTGGTTGAATTTGACCAATTGACTTTAGACTACGCTCCAGTTGAGCTAAGGCAGGGTCGTCATTGTTATCACTGCGGCGGAGATTTACTAAATGGGATTGCCTGATTTTGCTTGGCTCGATCAGCTCAATGAGCATTGAGTTGGTGGAAGTGGTATGACAGTGGCACATAGTAATCCATCCAGGATTTGAGCTTGCTAATTATTTATATCAATATCTTGACAAATGTGTACTATCTCTTTTGGCAGAACTCAAATTCACCCAAAAGATCAGGATCTCGACGACTGGAATCTTTTATATATAAATGCATCACCTGCCAAGTTGCGTCCTTATGTCCTCTGGCAATCCTACGGCAAGCAGCGCCAACAAAGCCATATTCTATGCACTGAGAAGTTTAGAGTCCGCTTCAAAAGCGGGTCAAGACGTAAACGGCTTAAATGTCGTTGGCTTTAGTGCAAAAGGGTTGGTTCTTGCTGCCCTTGCTGTTCAGGGAGGGCTAGAAAGCTTAGGAAGTCTACTTTCGGATGCCCAGTCCGAAAAACAAGACGCGATCGCCGACACGTTGTCAGCCTATGTTGAAGAACAGGGAGAAAATCCTGTTTCTCTAGGCGCTGGTAGTGTTGCGGTTGATGAACGAGAGGATGGTAGAGCCGCATTGCAATTAGAGGCTGCTGGACAAGAGCAACCCATTTTACAAGGGACAAAAATGTCCGATGGGACGTGGCAGTTTGGAAGCTACCAGCTTTCTCCCCAGGAAGAAGAAGCTGTTTTGTGCTTACCTGAAGCTGAAATTGCTGGAGTATTGCCTCCTGCGCCTGAACCTGAAGAGGAACAAGAACTTGGAGGAGAACTTGAAGAGGATGATGAGATTGAACTTTAGCAGATAGAACAATGAATGGAAATCACGTTGGAAATCACGTACCAGACTATCCAGACTATCCAGACTATCCAGACTATACTCTGACAAGGACAAGAAATAAAAAACTACTATCATCGTGGCAGCATTGGTGGCGAAAAATTTCAATAGCTTATCAGTTGAAGGCAACAGATTTTCCTTTCCTGTCAATGTTTCTAGGAATTGGACTGTATCTTTTGTTTAAGCAGCCACTTGTGCTTGCAATTGGTGGCGTTGCCAGTGCTATTGGTATTAGCGTATACCAGATAGCTCAAGCGATACCCCACCTAGAAAAATGGATTGGAATTAGGATTAGATTTTGGCATATAGTCTCGATCATAGGTGCTATAACTTTAGTCTTTGGTGGGGTTTTTGAACAGCCAGCGCACGCTATATTTTTGTCGGGATTGGAGAACTTTTTTGTTGAACTTTCATCTCAGGCTGGAGATGTCGGAGGAGGCGAAGGGATTCAAGAAGATACCATTAACTTAGTGTTTAATGTCATTCGAGGTATATTCGTCCTCCTAGTTGCAGTAGCAGCTTTATTCGCTTACAACCAAGCCCAACAGGGTAACGATTGGCGTCCAATTGCACAGCAGGTTGGAATTGCGTTTGGCGTAGTATTGACTATAGATATAATTACCTTCCTCTTTATAGGGGATGGTACAACAACAGGATAATAAGAATTTGTCGTAGTATTCTGAGGTCAATTAGAGTCAATAAGATGGAGTTTATTGACTCTCCCCCAGTCTAGTTGAGCATTTTTTCTTCTCATGCAAAAGCAAGCTACTCACCGTGATCCGGACAGAGACTTTGTTCGGGTAAATCAAATTTTAGGACAACAAGCGAGTATTGGGTTCATTCCTGCCAACCAATTCTTACCTTGGATGGCTCTAATAATTCTGGCGTATGTTTTGACAAATTTCTTTTTTAGCCTAGGGATGCCAGCCTTTTTTGTCCTTAGTTTCTGGCTAATCGTGTCCTGGTGGTTGCTGACGGGGAAGCAACCACACTTATTTATGGATCGATTTCGCCAAGCACCAGGTAGGGAATGGTGTAATGCAGGCAAGTTGTACGTCCCCTTGCTCCAAGAAAAACGCCAAGAGTTATTTGGTGATATTGCTCCTAATATCTCCACTGACTCAAAATTGAAACCTCTTATTGTCGAGCGCCCAGATAAGAAGGGAAGGGATAAATTTATGCCATTTGAAAATGAGACTGATATTTGCTGTATTGCCGAAGTTTACAAAAAAGATAGGAAAGCTGCTGGAATTCTGCTGAAGAAGGGAGGGACTTATCAGGTTGTTTTCGCATTTAGAGTAAATGGATTCCACGATATTCTTTATCCAAATGAGGTTGCAGCGGCTGCGAAACAACTAGAGGAAGGTTTCAAAGAATTGCCAAGCGGTGAAAAAATCACTGTTTATTGTGGATGCCATGGAATTGATGGCGATCGTCAGTCAGAACTAGACGCGGTTGCTCAAGAATGCCGTTTACCTGCAATTGAAGTGCTAATTCGTAATGAACAGAAACGCATTCAGGACTTGAAGCGATCTGGACAACGCCAAAACTGGGAAACCCTTATATTTTGTACTTGGACATTAAATGAACAAGCTCAGGGACAAGATAGAGATACCCTAGGCAAGTCTATCGATTGGATTTCTAATCGATGGCGCGGATTTTGGGGAGTCTTAAGTGGGAACAATTTAAATCAAAGCGAGAAGTTCTACACCCGCCTTTTACTTAAAGCTTTTGAGTCGGGACTGAACTACTGGGAGGTTTTACTCAATACAAAAATGAATCTCCAAGCCGTTCCCCTTCAATCTGGAGAAATTTGGGATTGGTTATGGTTCAGATTCAATGATACTCTGTCTCCAGAAATTCCTCAATTGTTGCGTCTTGTCGAGCATAAGAACGGCAATTTCAAGATTGAAGAAATTGTCAATAATGAACGACATATTACCAGTGTATTAATTGAAGGTCGAAAAGGGCGAACCTCTTGCCCGGAACACAGGTCAAGCTCTGATCGTGTATACCTCAACGGAAAAGGAGAAGAAGTCGGCGTGTTGACGATGTACGAGCCTCCAGCAGGATGGAGCAATATACGCCAACAACTTCAATATATCTGGAGAATCATGTCGAATTCTTATATCCAAGATACCGAAGCCTGGATAGAAGTTTCGGCAGGAAACTCCATCATTGCAACTGATAACTTACGCCGAATTTCCAAACAGTCGAAGGCGGCACGGAAACGAAGTGCTGAAAAAGGTCAAGGGAGAGATGTAGGTGCTGAACTTAAACAGCAGGAATCCTTCGAGGCGCAAGCTCGATTACTTCAAGGAGACAAGCCTTTGAAGGTGGGAGCCGCATTTTTAGTCTTCCGCCGCAATGCAGAAGATTTAAATAATGCTTGTGCGATTCTTGCGAATAGTTTCGGATCAGCAAGGATCATTCGAGAGCGTAATGTAGCCTGGGATATTTGGCTACAAACCTTACCCATTACCTTTAGGCGATTACTGCACGGACAATCCCTATCAGAGAGGCGAGTGACTCTCGAT
>CAKZMA010000089.1 GCA_937127375.1 uncultured Coleofasciculus sp.
ATCCACCCGGAGAAGACGCGGTTAAGGTTCATATTAAAGACTTACGCAAGAAACTTAGAGCAGTCGGCGCTCCACCTGATTTGATTCAAACCGTTTATGGCATAGGGTATCGGCTGAAGCAACATTAGCCACGGGAAAGACGTATGGTCAGAGCAGATAAGGGAAATGAGGGTAATAAAGGATTCCCAAATGCGTTTAAGCGCTATGGGATAGAGAGGTGCGTAGTTCACGATTATGAGAATTAATCTCTCAAAGTAAAAGTGAAGGAAATTTCTGCAATGAAATAATGTCTGTTTATATTTGACTATACTTTTACCAACTATAACCTTTTATCAAAATTGGGTATCAAAACCATGTTCCCTATAAGCAAAGCGAAGGCTCAAGTCAGGGCGGGTTTTGCACAAATGTTACCATCAATAGCCAAGCATAAAATCCCTAAACCCGCCCCTACACAGTCACGCGCCATACCCAGGAGCGCAGCGAAGGGTCAAAACGCTGTTACTCCTCAGTTTCAGTTTAAATCCTTGCGTTGGCGTCTATTGGGTTCCTACCTGATGGTTATGGTGGCAATTCGGGTCATATCCAATGGCGTAGTCTACGAATTTTTTGCCCATAGTCTCTATCAGCAATTAAATAACCGTCTGCTCAATTTAGCCCAAGCGGCGGCTCATAGTTTAGTGGCGATTAAGCAGGATAAAGATGCCGTTGATCAACCAGCTTATCGCCCTTTAGATGGAGATGGTGATCTCGACATTCCCTGGCAAAATCTAAGTAAACCGGATCAAGGTGTGGAGTGGTTTGGCGCAGATAAGCAACGATTAGCTATCTCTGGCACCCTTTCACCCACTTTTCCCCTGCAAGAAGGATTCCAGACAGGGGAACAAGGGCAGATTCGTACCTTAACGATTCCCGCGTACAGTTACAGCCAAGGACAACGACAACTCGAAGGTTATGTTCGCGCCAGTGAATCTACAGAGTCTGTGGAAGCTGTCCTCACCCAGTTACGTTGGGGATCAGGTGTAGCAGGTGTTCTGGCGTTAGGACTGATTGGAGTGGGCGGTATGTGGCTGACTCGGCAGTCGATGAAGCCCATTGAGCAGAGTTTTCAGCAACTTAAACAGTTTACAGCCGATGCATCTCATGAGTTACGCAGCCCCCTGACGGCGATTAAGGCGTCAGTGGAAGTAATGCAGACTCATCCAGAACGGATTCATCCGGCGGATGTGGAAAAATTGAATGCGATCGCGTCGGCGACTAGCCAGATGAGTCGTTTGGTCGAGGATCTCCTGTTACTCGCCCGAACGGATGCGACAACCGCTGCACCAACCCGCGAATGGACGGTGATTCCCCTTGATGAACTTTTGGAGGATGTTGAGGAGCGTCTCGAACC
This sequence comes from uncultured Coleofasciculus sp., assembly GCA_937127375.1. Classification (GTDB taxonomy): domain Bacteria; phylum Cyanobacteriota; class Cyanobacteriia; order Cyanobacteriales; family Coleofasciculaceae; genus Coleofasciculus. Next base: position 1,391 of record CAKZMA010000089.1, read on the forward strand.
CAACGCTGAAGCTCAAGCTACTACTCTGAAACTCGAACTACAAAAGGACATTTTTGTCAAGGGGGATGCCTCTCAGCTTTTTCGTGTCTTTTGTAATCTGCTCGAAAACGCTCTGCAATATACCCCATCCGGGGGTACAGTTACCCTGTCGATGAGTACAGATGAAACCTGGGTGGTTGTGAGTGTGGAGGATACAGGGATTGGTATTGCTCCAGAACATTTACCCTTTATTTTCGATCGCCTGTGGCGAGCCGATAAAGCCCGAACTCAGCGCCAGGAGGGTTCTGGGTTAGGTTTAGCGATCGCCCAAGCTATTGCCCAACGTCATGGTGGAAACATTACGGTGAGGAGTGAGTTAGGAGTTGGCAGTTGTTTTCAAGTGTCTCTGCCTATATTTTCTTAGAGGTAGGTAGCTGTAGGAAAAACACTGAACACCTCTACCTATTGTTACCCAAAATCACGTTCTCAAACCATGTCCTCTTTTTGAAGTCGGGGAACGGCGCAGAAGAACCCCTAATGGTCGTGTGACGGAATATAACATTTATTTCTTTACCGAATCCTTACATTTGCCGTCTATTTTTTGTACAAAGCCATTCTCAGCCAGTGGCAATGCTGTTTGTACAGAGTAATATTGATACCAGAGATAATGAATTCAAAAGCTTTAATTGCTGAATTTATCGGCACGTTTGCCTTAATATTTATTGGCATTGGTGTGATCGCGACAAACTATATCATAAAAGGTGACACCGATGTCGATTTAGTCGCCATT
>CAKZMA010000090.1 GCA_937127375.1 uncultured Coleofasciculus sp.
GGAATGAACCCCTACTTGGAGTTGCCAGACCTGTGGCATCAAGTCCATAATCGACAATAGAAATACTTTCTCCTAAAAATAAATCTGCCAAGGATGGTCGAGAGGCGTATCAAAACAAACGCCAGAAAATTTTGGCATCGACAACCAGTTTTGTTGAAATTGATCTGCTCAGAAACGGTAAAACCATGCCAATTATTGGGGAGACTAAGACTGATTACCGTATCTTGGTTAGTCGAGGATATTGCCGACCGAATGCCGATTTATATAGCTTTGATTTAAAAGAACCGATTCCAGCGTTTCCTGTTCCCTTACGCCCAGATGATCCTGAACCTATAGTAGACCTACAACAGTTACTGAATCAGATTTATGAGCGGGCTAGATTTGACCTAGCGATTGATTATTCGCAATCCGTAAAACCCGCCCTTGCACCTGAAAACGCAATCTCCCGCATTTCTCACAAGTTTTGCTATCTGAGTCGTCGAAACCTTTACCTGGAGTAGGTTTCGAGCATTTTTGACCGACACTGAATTTTGACAGAGTGTTGAAAGCCTTATTCTACGGTTAATCCAGGGTGTATGAGCCTTTGGGCAATTGTGGTGAGAAATCCGGGTTTTAGTATAAGCGATTGTAACGGCTAATTTATACTCAGTTTAAAAGTCAAGTATAATCAAAGTAAATTAGTTTTACAATCAAATTATTTAAAAGCCATGACTCTAAGATTTATTAGCCCCAAGACTGACTTTGCTTTCAAAAAAATATTTGGCTCAAAAGACAGCAAAGATATCCTAATTAGCTTTTTAAATGCCTTAATTTATGAAGCCAACCCCGTGATTCAGGATTTAGAAATCATTGACCCCTATAATCCTAGGGAGGTGGTGGATCTCAAAGACAGCTATCTGGATGTCAAAGCCTTACTGGATAATGGCTCAACCGTCCTAATTGGGATGCAAGTCCTCAACGTAGCCTTCTTCGAGAAGCGGGTTATTTATAACCTGACCAAAACTTATGGAAATCAGCTCAAATATGGTGAAGGATATTCGTACCTGAAACCCGTAATTTCCTTAACAATTACCGATTTTCCTATGTTTGATCAGACACAACGGTATTTGACCCGGTTTAGCTTAAAGGAAAACCAGGAGTTGTTTGATTATCCTGATCCAGAAATCGAGTTGATTTTTGTAGAATTGCCGAAATTTATGAAAACGCTGGATGAACTAGAAAGTTTAACGGATAAATGGATTTATTTTATTAAAGAGGCTCCCAGCTTGGAGGTAATCCCCCCCACATTTAGCCAACTGCCAGAACTCGATAAAGCGATGAATATCGCCAATCAAGCGAATTTGAGTCCAGAAGAAGTGGAAAAATTGCGTAAGCAAGAAATGTTTCTGGAAGACCAACGGGGTTCGATTGTTAAGGCAAAGCAGGAAGCCTTACAAGAAGGTCGTCAACAAGAGCAAATCCGATGGATATTCCGTTTTATGGAGCGACAGTTTGGGTTGATTCCGCCAGAAATAAGTCAGCGAATTCAAAACTTATCGGTTGACCAGTTGGAACATCTAAGCAATGATATTTTTGATTTCAACAATGTAGAAGAGTTATCAAGTTGGTTACAGAAAAATGGATAATTTGGGGCTTGGAGTAACCCCGCATCATATTGATCGATTCCCTTAAATTCATCAAGATCAATTCCCCTGTTAGTTTAATCCCCTGAGTCTGGAATATTAAACGGTCAAACTTTACATTTTGTAGCACTTTCGGATAGCGATCGCTCCGTTTGTAGTGGGCGCTTTAGCGCCGTTCCGTTCGTCGTGAGTCCGTATCCTTTGCTACTCACATCTCCTTCCCCTGCTTCAATCTGGCTTAGGTGAAATTGGTATAAAATAAAGGAATTCCAGAACAGAAGCACTCGCGGTGGGGTGCAGATAAACCGTAGAGAGGGAGAAGGGGATCATGTCTGAGTATATGCACAGCCAACCAAAAGGATCGTCTCAATCTAATTCGACGCCAGTCCCGAATCCGTTACAGCCTAATCGGTTTAACGTTCCGCCCCCAGCCTCACCCCAACCCCAGGAACCCGTAGATATCCAAGCCCAACGGGAAAAAGCGGATCACCTCAAGTCCAATCTGCTGGAAATCCCTGTTAGTACGTCAGACGCCCCACCACCACCAAATCAGTCGCAGACGGGATTGGGAAATACTACCCAACGGCGGCTCAAACCTCTGGTTAATCCCCTGAACCGGCTAAATTCTCAGCCAGGGAATCCCTCTACATCTGAACCAACAGCCGAGGAGTCTGTGGTTCAACGTCAACCGGAAGACGGGGGTCAATTTCCACCCGGATTTGACCCCCATGAAAAAGCCCAAGCCTTGCATGATGCATTTGATGGCTGGGGAACCGATGAACGGAAAGTTCTGGATATTCTCTGGGCGGGGAACCGCGAACTGACTCAGGCAATTGAAGCGGCTTATAATCAACGGTATCATCCGCCACTTGAACAAGCGCTGCATGATGAACTCTCCGGTGATGACTTGCAAAAAGCGTTGCAGCTTTTGGGTCATGGCAAACTGACACTACGGGATAAAATTCGAGAAGCGGTTAAAGGCTGGGGAACAGATGAGGATAAGATATTTAATGCCTTAGATCGCGCCAGTGAAGCGGAACTGAATGAACTGTGGAATGATCCAGAGTTGGTTACCTGGCTACGGAATGAGTTGAGTGGCGAAGATTTAAGTTTAGTCAATGCCTATTTAGAGGGGAATGGGGTACTCGCGGCAAAACTGCGACAAGCGATCGCGGGTTGGGGAACCGATGAAGCGGCGATCTGGCGGGCGATTGAGAGTGCTACTCCCCAAGAGAAGCAGTTTATTTTATCTCAACCCAAGTTACTCAATGACTTGAAAGCCGATTTATCTGAGTCTGACTGGATTCGTTGCGATCGCACGCTTCGGGGTACGCTAACGAATGTAGACCGGATTGAAATGGCGATCGCGGGTTGGGGAACCGATGAAGCGGGATTGAAAGCGGCGCTATCTGGACTCACCGCCCAAGAGTTTAGCCAGCTTCCCGAAACGATTGATCAATTCCTGGGTGTCGAACTATCGGGAAGCGATTTAGTCGAAGCACAGGAAATCCTGCATCAGCAACGACTGAAGTATGACCCAGAGTATCAACAGGCATATTTGAACCAACAAGGTGAAGCATTAGGCGAAGACGCGATCGCAGATGCAGGGAATTCGGTTTTAATTGCCGGTGATGGACAAAGCCAGTCCGCCGTGGGACGACTCAAAGCCGCTTGTGCGGGTTTAGGTACCGATGAAAAACAAATCTGGCAAGTCCTCAATTCCCTGAGTGAGTCGGAACGACAGTTTATTCGAGAACGCAATCCCCAAGGGGTGCTGGATGTACTGCGAAGTGATTTATCTGAAGCGGACTACACTCGCGCCATGGAATTGCTCAGTGGGGGTGCGGGTTCAACCGTCGCCGCGATTAAACAAGCGGTAGAAGGGTTAGGTACCGATGAGCGGTTACTCTATGATGCCATTGACCGCATCCTCAACGAAGGCGTCGCCGCTGACATTTTAGCCGATCAGAACTTATTGCAACAGATTCGCAAAGATATTTCCGCCAAACAATATGACATCTTCTACGACGCCCTGCGGATTGGTCACTTCACGCCCCTGATGCGCCTGCAATGGGCAACCGCGATGGCAGGTACGGACGAGGAATTAGTGTTTGAACTGTGCCGAGAATATGGACAAGAATGGTATAGCCAGGGTCAAATAAAACCTGCGATCGCGGCTATCCTACAACGCGAACTGGATACCCGCGACTATTGGCAAGCCCTAGACTTAATCCGAGGCGAACCCCAAACCGAAGCCGAACGATTAGCCCGGGCGAAGGAACTCCTGGAACGAGAACGAGGGGGAATCAGCACAGGCATAATGGATGCTCTCTCCTCCACTGGGGAAAATGCCGATGATGCGTGGCGAGAATATCAAGCCACCTATAATAATGCCCTAGCCGATGGGGAACTTACGGAAACAGAACAGCAGTTACTGCGCCGGGATGAAGAATTCTCCAAACGGATGACAGCAGAGTATCGAGATGCCAAAGCCACCGTCGCTCAATGGGCGAGTACCATTGCCGTTGCCATTGTCGGTATTGCTGCTACCATTCTCACCGCTGGTGCGGCGGGTCCCTTTGTCGCTGGATTAGCCGCCAGTTTAGGTGGGAATGTTGCCGTTGCGGCTCAAGCCATGGTGCTGGCGGCGGCGTTAAAAGTGGGTTTGAATAAAGCGATTCAGGGTGAGGGATACGACGTAACCAGCACTCAGGCTCTAGTGGATGCCGTTTCTGCCAGTGTTGAGGTAGGTTTAACCATGGTAGGTGGTCATTTGGCAACCCAGTTTATGCAAGGCATGGGCAAGACAGCCCTGGCTCAATCCGTCGCACCCTCCGTGCAAAAAGTTTTTGGTCCAGCCGGCACCCGTATCTTCAACGCCGGTTTAGAAGGTAGCATTGATGCCACGATTGGCGGTATTGGTGAAGGCATTATTCAAGGCATGGCTCAGGATGAAACCTGGGCGGGTGGTGTTGAAGGCTTCTTCAAGAACATGGGAACCTCCGTTGGCGTGAATGCCGTCATGAGTGGAGTTATGGGTGGCATGGCTGGCGCTGGGTTCAAGAGTATTGGTGAAGTCTTTGGTCCTCGGTTAGGGAATCGAGCACCGCAGACACCACCAGCGAACTCAGATGCTCCCCCCTCGAACCTGCCAGATAGTCCCGAACGCACAACACCGACTTCGACAGGCGATTCCGTAGATGGAGAGATTAAGCCACCCGATAGCCAACCTGAGATAGAAAGTCCCAGTAGTACTCACCATGTAGAAACACCAACCCGTTCCGGTGCACAAGCAGATGAGCCAGGAGTCGTCGCTCAACAAACAACGCCAGGTGGACATACCCTCAAAGCCTTAGACGATGGGAATGTTGTCCTTTGCTCGGACTGCGAACTGATTGAGGTTCGCTATCAGACGCTCTTTGACAATAAAGACAACTATGATGCTAAATTACAAGGCGATTTAGATCTATTGGAAGCTGATCTCACAGAAATTAGACAGCTTCAGACGCGCAAGCAGACCCATCTAGATCTTAGTGACACTGAGGTACAACAACTCGATTTAGAAATTAAGCAAAAGCTAGCACGGGTTAAGGACGATCTCAATGACTTAGAAACCCAGCGATACAACGAGCTGAATAAAATTGAGAAAGAGCAACTGACTACTCAAGAAGAGCAAGAGTTAGTCGCCATTCAACAGCAACGTATCCAATCGCTAGATACTGAAGCAAATCTTAATCTGACGCCGGAACAAATTAATCACTTGGCTGGAAAATCGCCTGGGCAACCTCTCACTAAGGAACAACTCCAAAAACTGATGAGTCATGCTCAGCTCGATTGGAAGCAGGTCAAAGCCAACTACCTCAAGTATCCCAACTTAATGAAGCAAGTTGTGGACTACCGCACCAGCGAGGTACAAACAATAATTAATAAAATCAAGCAAGATTTAATTGAGGTAGAAGCTGTATTTCAGGATAAGTCTCGCATCAGCCAAATTGCTGCAGGCAGTACAGATCTCACCTCTGACTATGATATCGTGTTCTATAGTCCGAATAAAATTAAGGCAATTGAAGCGGTAGAACGGTTCAATGAAGAATTTAGAGAAAAGTTTGGCAGAGAATCCGGCTTTGTCTTCGATACTAATGTCTACACTCCCGGATTCTTACCCGATGCCGCTTATACGAAAGAAGCCGCGATCGTCGGCAAATTAAATCAGTTACAGGATGCCTGGAACAAAAAAATCAACAAAGAGGCAAAACTAGAAGAAATCGAAAAATCGCTTAAGTCTTTAGACGAGTCAGAATTATCCGGGCGCGGCGCGGCGGATATGGAAACAAACCGAACAGAACGACAAACGAAAAAAGAGCAACTTGAAGATGAGATAGCAGAGTTAGTTGAGGAAATTACCACCCTGAAACAAGAAACAAGATCATTGTGTAGAGAAGCTGGTAAAAAGCCGGGTTCGCTCAACACACCAAAGCAAGTTAGTGATAAATTAGACCAAATGACCGCGAAGCTGGATCAACAATATACGTTTGAAGCCCAGCGAAATGCACCAGCGGATCTAGAAACTGAAGCCAAGCTTGTTGCCGATCAAGATGTCATGGCTTTGACGCAGCAACGGCGGAATATGACGGATGAAGAATGGAAAGGATTTCAAAAAGATACACTTAATGGTTTGGACAGTGATCCGGAGGTTCAAGCCCAAACAACCGCTCGTTTCAAAGCGGCTGAGCAGGTTTACACTCAAGCCAGAAATGATCTAGATGCTGAAATTATCTTTCAAAATAAGGCGAAAAAACCTAATCATTCAGATCCAGCCCAAAGAAAAGTTTATCCTGAAGAGAACGTTGAAGCCATTAAGCTCCAGAACCCAAATGCAGAAATGGAAGCGAGTAATATTCTCTATGTCAAACGACTAGCAGAAGTTAAACGTATTTTGGCAGAACTTGAACCACTGAGAGAAAAAAGGCTAACCAAACAATTGAATAAGACAGAGAAAGCACGGCTCAATGAATTAACGATTGCGTGGAATAAGAAGCAAAGTGAGGCACTAATTTTTGCTAACGAAATTTACTATACCAGTGGTGCGGCTCAGCATGTGGTGGGTAATCAGCAGATGTTTTTAGGTCAAAAACTGACCCCTGAGGAGTACTTAAATGCCTTCAACGAACAAATCAGTTATGCACTCCAACACATTACACCGGAAGAAGGCTTGGGTGATGCTTTATGGACAAGTGGGAAATATACTGACCGGGCTGCCCGTGCGATTGATCAGTTAACCAAACTTGAGGGACTTCTCAAGGGTTCTCCAATTCCTCTTGATCAAAAACTTCAAGATAAGGTTAAAAAACTGGGGGAAATGGCAGAAACAATGGTAGATCTTAAGAAAGACAGAGGAAAGTATAAAAATAAAAATTTGTCTCCTGAACAGAAAGCAAAAGAAGCTCTAGAAATTGCTGAAAAATATCAAGGTGAATATAGATTTCAACTGGATAGCATCAATGGATTGCGCCAAGAACTGATTACCTTAAGCTTTCAAGTCAATCAGCAAGTCCGCAAACAAGGCTTAAGTTACAAAGGACAAAACTCCTTTAATCCAGTAACTAGCGGGCAATCAAACGCTGTAACTTCTGCTCAAACCGCTAGTGGTAGTCAAGCAAATCTTCCACATTCTCCTAACCACTCCAACACTCATCCAGCGAATCAAACTGTTGAATCTCCCAAAGATGTAGTCCCTGAATCATCTGCAAAAGTTGCTTATGCTGATATCAAAGAAAGACCTATCCTTGATGATCCCTATGCTCGAATTCGAGAATCCTCTCATGATATAGATGTTATTGCCAACTTAACGGGCTTGCCTAAAGAAGATGTGGCTTTAGCTAAAGAACACTTCATGGTAGACACACACGTCCTAGTAGATGATACCACTGGAGAACTTTACCGAGGAAGGTTCACTCCCGATCAACTCGATGTAATAGTCTGGGGGAAAGTCGTTGATGGTCAAGACCTTTCGCAGCTTGAGGTCAAGCACCTGCGTGACCTAATCCTCCATGAGAATGCAGAGGGACGCTACTTAAGGGCGGCTAAAAAAGAACTGGAGAAAGCTTTTAATGAAGGAAAACTTGAGGATATGCTTCGGAGCTTTTTAGCGGAGGAGAAGGGGATGAGTCCAGCCAAAATAAACCTGTTCCTAGAGAATGAACCTCACCCTATGACTCCCTATCGCTATGCCCATTGGAGAGCGCATTTTGGCGGAGGTCCTAATCCAAAGGTTTCAACGGATCTCGTCGATCAATTAATTCAAGAGAAATTGATAAACTATGAAGACTTGCTGTAACTTAGTGAGAAAGTCGGAGAATAACATCACTGGCTAATCGTTTCCTAAGGGGTAAAGAAATCTAATTATGTCTCCTACGGCTATCAGGCAACTTTTAGAGCAAGAGCGGTTTGTTGAAGTTCTCTATTTTGGTGCGCTTCAACTTGTGTCCTGTCCTACAGCAGAACTGCATCTCGACCTGGGTTTAGCATGCTGCGCTGCGATCAAACCAATTGCTCAACTTGAACGAGATTTAGCATCCGAAGATGAGACTAATCAATCGTATTTAGGACGATTAACCGTTGGTCGTGGTACAAGGCTAGTCAATGAGGGACTGCACCATTTGCTTCAAGCCACTCGTCTAGACCCCCAAATCCGATTTCCGCCCTCATTGGAGGCAATTACAATCAAGGTTTTGCGGGATCTGGAAGATTATTTAGGGCAAGAATTCAAGGGGTTTTCCGCTTCTGAACTGGATTACTCTCTGCGTTCAGCCGGATTGGCAGCTTTAGTATTACTGACTCGCTTACAAGGACTCGCTCCCGAACCATCAGGGGTATCATCAGATTTTAGGATTCAAGCCGCCGATGAAATTTTAGCAAAGGTATCTTCATCCTCACTCAAACAAGCCAGTTTCTACAACCTAAGTATAGATAATGCTTAAAAGTCAGGTTAACTCAGCAGACTGAATCAGCCTGTCCATCAATTCTTAGTTAAGGATGAATCGTTATGGAAGAAATAACTAAATGTGAAATCATTTCTACTCTCAGGGGTCATTCCGATTTTTTATACTGTCTTGCTATCAGCCCGGATGGACAAACATTATTCAGTGCCAGTCGAGATAAAACTATCAAAGTTTGGCATCTACAGAGTGGTGAAGAATTACGTACTCTTAGGGGCCACGAAAGCTTGGTTTTTGATTTAGTTATCAGCTCAAATGGTCAAATGTTAGTGAGTGGTAGTAGTGATGAAACGATAAAAGTATGGGACGTGCATAGGGGTGAAGAAATTATCACGATTAGAGGACATAAAGGACGAGTTAATGCTCTGGCTCTCAGTCCCGATGGACAGACTTTAGTGAGTACCAGTATGGATAAGACCATTAAGATTTGGCATCTCAAAACGGGTCAAGAGATTCGCACCTTCAGCCATAACTCTAGCTATGTTCATGATCTTACCATCAGTCCCGATGGACAGACGTTAGTCAGTGGAGGCAAAGCCAAAACCATCAAAATTTGGAATTTGCTCACGGGTCAAGAAATTCGTACTCTCATCGGTCATACTAACGATATTGATTCTGTTGCGATTAGTCCCGATGGACAAACTCTAGCCAGTGGCGGTTGGGACGAAACCATTAAATTGTGGCATCTCGCCAGTGGTCAAGAAATTCGTACCATACCTTGTGGATTTTTAGGGACAGTTCACTGTGCTACGTTTAGCCCAGATGGACAAACAATCGCTAGTGGTCATAAAGATGGAACGATTCGATTTTGGCAGGTAAAGACAGGTACACAGTTATTTGAGTTAGGGGAGCATTCTGATGGTGTTAATTGCGTGGTGTTCAGTCCTGATGGCAAAAGGTTAGCAAGTTGTGCATTATGGGATAAGACGATCAAGATATGGAAATTGCAATAAACTTTAGATTAGCCAACTATACGTGAGTAACAAGAGGTATTATCCCATGGTCAATCCCAATCATTTGGCACATCTTAAACAAGGCGCTGTGGCTTGGAATCAGTGGCGACAAGAAAATCATCCAGACATCTTGGGGGATTTTTCTAGGGCTGATTTGAGCAACATGGATTTGAGTGGGGTAAATCTGAGTAAGGCGAAATTGAATGATGCCAATCTCAGTGGCGCTAACCTCCGTGGAGCTAACCTGAATCAGGCTAAATTGTGGAGAGTTAACCTGCGAGAGGCTAACCTCACAGGTGCTACGTTGAGTGAGGCTTACCTTAATGATGTTGACCTGAGTGGTTTAAATTTGAGTGGAATTGATTTCAGCGAGGCATGGCTAGAAAAGGTGAATCTCCGTGGTGCAGATTTGTCTAATGCAAATTTGACCAATGCAACCCTGAATGGCGCTAATCTAGAAAATGCTAATTTAGACGGCGCTAATTTGTTTGGCATAAATCTCTACCAAGCTAATCTGCCAGGTGTCAATTTAGGGGGGCTAAATTTAGAAGAAGCGGATCTGAGTGAAGCTAACCTACAAGGTGTAACCTTAGAAGGAGCTAACCTAGAATATACCGCTATTGTAGAAACAAACCTACAAGGCGCTAACCTGAAGGGAGCCAACCTGAAAACGGCGAACCTAACTGATACTAACCTGGAAGATGCTAATCTTGAAGGCGCTAATCTTGAAGATGCTGTTTTATTTGGGGCGTTGCTCACTAATGCGAATCTCAATAACGCTAATTTGGAAGGCGTTGATTGGACGGGAGAGAGTATTTGACATTTTTAGGTTCTGATACTAGACAAAATGGTAGAAAACTACTCATTCCAATGTTTGCACACGTTGCAACAATATGCGGGGCAATCGGTTGTAATCTGTCCTGACGAACAACATTTTATAAGTGGCGGCGAAGATTATACGATTAAAATTGGGAATTTATTGACTAAGCAGGATATTAGCTACCTGAGAGGACATCAAGCACGAGTCACTTGTCTGGCGCTGAGTCCAGATGCGAAAACTCTAATTAGTGCTGACGATAGTCCTGATTATGTTATTAAAGTCTGGGACTTACAACTGAAACAGGAACGAATCACCCTTGAGCGTTTTCACACCAATCGAATTTCTTCCTTGGTGATTAGTCCAGACGGGACAACTCTTTTTAGTAGTGGTTGCGATCGCGAGGTGGGAATGTGGGATTTAACCACGGGTGAGCTAGTCCATACCTTTTGGCAAGATGACCGTGGTGTTTATTCCCTGGCAATTAGCCCAGATGGGAAATGTTTGGTCTGTGGCAATGGCAAGGGATATATTGATGTCTGGGATTTGACGACAAAACAAAAAGTAAAGTCTTTTCAAGGACATACTGAAGATATTCAGGCGTTGGCAATGAGTCCAGATGGGCAGATGCTAATTAGTGGTAGTGGTGAGTTTGAAGGTCGAGACTTTACTATCAAAGCCTGGGCGATGAAAACTGGGCAAGAACTTTATACCTGTCAGGGACATAGCAATGTGATCAAATCCCTGGCAATTAGTGCTGATGGACGGTACTTTGTCAGTGGGAGTGATGATACAACGATTAAGGTGTGGGATGTGCCAACCGGAGAATTAATCCGTACCCTGAGAGGACATCGCCATTATGTTAACGCTGTGGCGATTAGTCGCGATCGCGAAACCTTAATCAGCGCCAGTAACGATAAAACCCTGAGACAGTGGAATTTAGCCACAGGAGAACTTCTCCATACCTACGGCGGACATTCCAGCTATGTGAATTGTCTGGCGATGCATCCTCACGGTAACGTCTTTGCCAGTGGGAGTCACGACAATAGCATCAGAGTTTGGGATCTGCCCACGGGGAATGAACGAGTGATCCTGGCGGGGCAATCGCACTCAGGACTAACCGCGATTATTACCTCAAACGACGAGATTGTTGACATTATTCCGGCAGAAAATCCCCGCAGAAAAACTACAGGACATTCGGATTGGATTGAATGCCTAACATTTAGTCCAGATGGGCAAATTCTGGTTAGTGGGAGTGCCGATCACAGAATTAATTTGTGGAATTGGCAAACAGGCGCACTCCTGCACACACTTAAAGGTCATTCCGATAGAGTGCTAGCGGTTGCCGTAAGTCCAGATGGACAAACATTGGTGAGTGGTGCTAATGACAAAACGCTGAAACTGTGGAATTTGTCAACCGGAAAACTGATGCAGACGATTCCAGCATCAGCCCCCGTTCATAGCGTTGTGATTACTCCGTTGATTTCAAGGTTAAACCGTTCACTCCTGATTGCTGGTGTTGGTCAAACTATTCATATTTGGGATTGGGAAGCCAAGAATCAGCTTCAGACGTTGGTGGGACATGGTTTTGATGTAATAGCTTTGGCACTCACCGCTGAGAATCAAAGGTTAATTAGTGGTGCTATAGACGGCATCAAACTATGGGATTTGTGCCAAGGGGAGCAAATTTATACGATTAAAAAAAATGCCCATCAACTTGAATCAATGGCTATTCCTCCTGGGGGACAACCTCTGGTTAGCAGTCATGATGAAGAAGAAAAGACGATCAAGTTATGGAATTTGAAAGCCAGACAACCCCTTCAGACTCTGACTGGACATTCAAGTTTGATTACAAGTTGGATTAGAGGTGTCGCGATTACTCCGGATGGGAAAACGATTATCAGTGGCAGTTGGGATAAAACCATTAAAATTTGGGGCATAATTCAGTAGTTTTTCAGTCACGTAACCCAAAAAGTTTTAAAGGATACTGAAATCTAACTTTAACTCCAATTTAGTAAAGTATACTCATTACCCTTCTACTCTTGTAACCTTTTGCCCCCTTTCCCCTATACAAGAACGATACTACTGAACTTGATATGAGCTTGGATTATAACCCCCTCTTCCAAGGTGCTGCCCGTCTTGGACTTCTACTGGGCGCGATCGATTTACCCTGGAACCGCGTCACCCCCTACGTGGAAGCCTTTGCCAGCGAACTCAATGCTTACCAGGAACTATCTCTAGACAGCACCGCTACGACAGTCGGCTTAATGACCCGTGGAAGTGGCAAAGATTTCGCCTTTCGCATCGCTCGTTATCTGGAAAACCACGGCATTGATGAGTCAAGACTGCGACGTTTCTTAGTTCGAGCTAAATTCTTAGAGTACCAAAATCTTTTCTTTAAAGTCGAGATAAATTCAGCAGAACTTTTCGAGTTTTCCTACTATTTTCGTCAGCGTATTTCATTAGAGGTTGTTGGCGCTTGGTTACGGGATACGGGTGTTGATACTGAAGGACTTGCCTACGTTTATGCTTGTGCGAAAGAACTGCAAAAGCAAACGGTTCATTTCTTAGCAACGGCTGAACGTCCTCAAGGTGAAAGTCTGGAGAAAGTTTATTTTAGTCAACCCCAAGATTTAGAGGTTTGGGATAGAGCTAAAAATGCCAGTTACCTGGCTGGTTTAACCGAAAACTGTTGGCAACCCCTTGTCCCTTTCCAGACTAGGCTGAGAAATCAACCTCTCTTTTTGTCGTTGGCATTTTCGGGTGGACAATTTTGTCCTGGAATTAAACTGGATATTCAAGGAGTGACTCCCGATATCGTCGAGACGTTGATGCAGCAGGCGGGATGTTCCCCGGAGGTATGTAAGGGAACGCAACTGTTGCTCAACCTGTTTGAGAAGCAACAGTTTGACTATTTAGGAGTTCATCTCAACCCAAATACTTCTTTTGACACCAAAGTTTACGTTTATCACAGTTGTGATTAGTGATTGAGGAAGAAATAATTTGCCTATTTGATCTCAAAATTATTGGGGTATGACACTTTGAGGGCGGAATGTGGACTCGAAATCCGTGAAATCAGTGTTATTTCGCCTCCATCCAATTTTTACCCTCACTCACATCCACGACTAACGGGACAGCTAACTCAACGGCTGACTCCATTGTCTCTGGTATTTTTGCTTGCAATTCCTCCCATTCATGCGGCGGAACTTCAAAGACTAATTCATCATGGACTTGCAACAATAATCGCGCCTGGTAATTCTGTAACACCTGATGCATTTTGACCATGGCAATTTTGATAATATCCGCACTAGAACCTTGAATCGGAGCATTAGCAGCCGCTCGGAGTAACCCCGCGTCATATTGACCGATTCCCTTAAATTCATCCAGATTAATCTCTTTCGGATTTTTACCTTTAGCATCGCGCAATCGGTTACTATTAAATTCAAAGTAACGGCGACGTCCTAAAATCGTCTCCACATAACCCTTGGCGATCGCGTCCCGTTTCTTCTGCTCCAAATACCCAAAAACCTGGGCATAGCGCTGCTTCAATCGGTCAATAAATTCCTTTCCTTCCGCCACGGATACCCCTGCTTCCCTAGCAAATCGCTGGGGTCCCATACCGTAGATCACGCCAAAGTTAATTGTTTTTCCCAATCGTCGTTCGT
>CAKZMA010000091.1 GCA_937127375.1 uncultured Coleofasciculus sp.
AAAGATTCTCGCCGGAAATGGAGAAGGCTAAACATCGCTCTCCTCAAATACGACGAGGAAAAGCGGCGGCAGCCAACGGTAATGGGACATAGTCTGATTCTTTTCACCTTGTTGGCTATTCTCTTTGCTGCTTATTTCTGTAAAGAAAGAGTGGCTATTCACCGCGCCAAAATTTGGTTGTCGGATTGGGAAACCTACCCAGATATTTCTCTAAGCTATTCAGCAAAAACCTTTCAACCATCCGGAAATTCATCCAGCTTTTCCCCGGCTGAACTACAGAGCATTGATCAACAGCTTCAAGAAGTGCATGTCCGGATTAAAATTCATGAGCAAATCATGAAATCATTCTATCGACGCTACTACACTACCACATCTTTAGCTACGGGGGCGGCTATTGTGGCAGGGATTTGCCTGTTTGTCATTACTCGTGAGGGATGGAAACAAGCCAATAAGGGATTGATTACTATTTTGCTCGTGGCGTCAACCAGTGCCTTATTGTTTCGAGAAATTCCCCGAATTTTTAAGTATGAAGAAAACTTTAGGGAGAATTTTCGCCAATACCAAGAATATGTAGCGTTGAGAAATAAGATTTACAGTTTTTTGGCGACGGGAACGGATGGCAGATTAAGCTACCTAAACTGGGGAAAGTCCAAATCAACCTACATCGCCCAATTCCCGATGGCTTCATCATTAAGCAGGTTAGGGTAATCAAGAAGGCAATAGGTTGGTTTGCGGTCATAAGCATTCAGTCTGATATTTCTATTCCTGATCCAGTGCCGGACGGTCACTTCATCGGAGTAGACGTTGGATTGAACAGGGAGTAGCTTTACAGAATCTTTAACCTTTTCCCCCGGAACTTTACCGAAACTTTATAGATCTAGTCCTGGGATTGCAGTAATCTTTTTAGTGTAGTAGAGAGTTAAGGTTGACTCCGCCAAATGAACAGAGCGGGGTCTTTTTGTGGGCATGGGGAACCCTTCCAAGGGTTTGGGAACCAAACCCTTGGAAGGGTTTGGGAACCAAACCCCTACTGTCGGCGGGGTCAACAGGATTGATGAATGTTACAAAAATTAAACATGAAATCCATGTCCATTCATATCTTGGGGATAAAAAACAGCACCCTCTGGATTTACCCCCCAGATTTAGGGGACAACCTGACTAAATTGCCTAGATATGGCGAAATCGATGCATCTGAGTCGCGATCGCAACCCAATTGCCCAACCCTAATCCTGAAGCCTGCGGTTTACTGTCCCCCAGGTTGGCTGAGAAATCAATCTCCCCATTTTTGGCACAAGGAATTAGCATATAAGGGTGACTAAACTGTACACTCCCTTACAATCCCTAAGGGAAGGTCGCTGGTTCAAGCTCATCTGTGGCGCAAGTTTTCAGCACCTCCCTGCCGTTCGTAACCTCACCTTGGCGTATACTCTAGCTGGGGCTGATTGTATTGATGTGGCAGCTGACCCTGCCGTAATTGCGGCGGCAAAGACAGCCTTAGGGATGGCGACAAGTCTCGTGGAGTCCGGTCAAGCACAAAGCATGGGATACTGTTACCAACCCTGGTTAATGGTCAGTTTAAATGATGGAGAAGATCCCCATTTTCGCAAAGCTGAATTTAACCCCAATGCTTGTCCTCCAGACTGTCCGCGCCCTTGCCAAACGATTTGTCCGGCTCAAGCGATTGTCTTTGAGCCACCGCCAACTCCGCCGGAGTCCCTCAAACAGGCGAAACCAGACCAACCTTTCAACTATCCTCACTCGCCCAAGGGATTCTCCGGTGTTATTGATCAACGCTGTTATGGCTGCGGACGTTGCTTACCCGTTTGCCCCAGTCAACTGATCTATACTCGCTCCTATGTATCCACCCCCACAACGCTAGCGGAACTGATTCTTTCAACGGGCGTTGATGCTTTGGAAATTCACACCCAAGTCGGGCATTTTACTGACTTTAAACGACTCTGGGGCGCGATCGCTCCCTGGATGCATACCCTGAAGTTGCTGGCTATCAGTTGTCCGGATGGTGAGGGCATGATTGATTATCTCTGGGAACTTTACCATCTGATCACGCCCTTACCTTGTCCCCTCCTCTGGCAAACCGATGGCAAGCCAATGAGCGGTGATATTGGGACAGGAACCACGCGCAAAGCCGTGAAACTGGCACAAAAGGTGTTATCCGCCAACTTACCTGGATACGTGCAACTGGCAGGTGGAACCAATCACCATACCGTCAGTAAACTCAAAGCAGTAGGACTCCTCAACCCTGGAACCCCAGAAGACCCTACCGCTAACCCCATCCAGCCCTTTGTCGCGGGTGTGGCTTACGGAAGCTATGCCCGGGTATTACTGGCTCCAATTTTAGACCAACTCGATCAATACCATGAAGCAAATCATAATATCAATTTCCAAGCATTTCCATTATCATCAAGGGCAAACCTGGAAAATGATCCGCATCGGCTGGCAAAAGCCGTGGCTCTAGCCCATTCCCTAGTATCTCAACTGAAGTCTGTTTCTAAGCCTGTTCCAGACGAACTCAGGAGGTTGGTGGATATAAACCCAACGATATGAAGCTCTGTAAATAGTCCTCACACCTTTACCTCAGATACATCAGGCGAATGACATAAGACAAATGACGAATGACGAATGACAAGCCTATGGTGAATGCCAACGGGATGAACCCATCCCATCCCCAATCGTTATCCAATCAAGCCTTATCTAACACCACCAATTTAGCTGGGATGCAGATTACTGAGGATCTCCAAAAATTACTCGCTATTTTGCCAGAGGATATTCGCCAAATCCTGGAGCAACACCCCCATCGCGACAATTTAATTGAAGTGGTGATGGATTTGGGTCGATTTCCTGAGGTGCGTTTCCCCTCTGGTGCCGAATATCTGTCCGAAACCCCCGTCACCGCTGAACAATTAAACTATTGTGTTGAGCGGGTTGGGCATTTCAGTGGGGATAATCGAGCCGGACTGGAGAAAACCTTACACCGGATTAGCGCGATTCGCAATCGTCCCGGCGACATTATCGGGTTAACCTGTCGCGTCGGACGAGCGGTGTTTGGCACTATTGGTCTGATTCATGATCTCGTCGAACGGGGTCAATCAATTTTGATGTTGGGGCGTCCAGGTGTGGGCAAAACGACGGCGTTACGCGAAATTGCCCGGGTGCTGGCAGATGATCTACAAAAACGGGTAGTGATTATTGATACCTCCAATGAAATTGCAGGCGATGGCGATATTCCCCATCCCGCCATTGGTCGAGCTCGACGGATGCAAGTGTCGCGTCCAGAACTTCAACATCAGGTGATGATTGAAGCGGTAGAAAATCACATGCCCGAAGTGATTGTCATTGATGAAATTGGCACCGAACTCGAAGCCCTAGCCGCTCGCACGATCGCAGAACGAGGGGTGCAGTTGGTGGGGACGGCGCATGGAAACCAAATTGAGAATCTGATTAAAAATCCGACGCTCTCTGATTTAGTCGGTGGGATTCAAGCCGTAACTCTGGGTGATGATGAAGCCAGACGTCGGGGTTCTCAAAAAACGGTATTGGAACGCAAAGCCCCGCCCACCTTTGAGATTGCGGTGGAAATGCTGGAGCGTCAGCGCTGGGTAGTGCATGAGAGTGTTGCGGATACCGTGGATGCGCTACTGCGGGGACGCAAACCGAATCCGCAAGTGCGGACGGTGGATGAGCAGAATAAGGTAATTATTACCCGTGAATTCCCTGATGCACCCGCACCCCTGGAGCGCCGTACCCAGTCCGGGATAGTGGCACAACCCAGTGGCTGGCGTTCGTCGGGACAGATGCAGCCACTATCGCGTTCCTCATCACCGGCTTCGGCTCAAACCAGTTATTTTGATCAGCTTCTCCATGACTCTTGGCAACAACCCAATTCCGTTGGCGAGGTTGTAGACACGATTGGACCGAATGGTGAAGATCTGCCCCTCCATGTCTATCCTTATGGGGTGAGTCGCCATCAAATTGAGCAGGTGATTCGGGTGCTAAATTTACCCGTTGTCTTAACCAAGGACATGGATAGCGCCGATGCCATTTTGGGCTTGCGATCGCATGTTAAAAGTCACTCGAAACTGCGCTCAATTGCCCGCTCCCGGCAAATCCCTATCCACGCGGTTAAAGCCAGCACCGTTCCCCAAGTGAGTCGCGCCCTGCGGCGGATGTTGGATATGGATGATCCTGGCGTTCCCGATGCAGCAGATTTGCGGTTGTTTACCCAAAGTGGAAGTGATGATGAAATTGAGGCGCTAGAAGAAGCCCGGTTAGCCGTCGAGCAAATCGTGATTCCTAATGGACAGCCCGTCGAGTTACTGCCGCGATCGCCAAAAGTGCGAAAAATGCAGCACGAACTGGTGGAACACTATCGCCTCAAGTCCGATAGTTTTGGCGATGAACCCAATCGCCGCTTGCGAATCTATCCCGCTTGATGGCAAGGGGTAGGGGTGTGGCAAGAGGATAACGTGTAGAGTAGCTCACGAGACTCTTGCTTCACCCGTTCTTCCATCACCGCTTGCTGTAATTGGATAAATGCTGTAAAGTCTTCCCAGTCGTACTTGTTCGCTAAAAGTTGACGCAATTGATCTTCAGCTTGCAGGGTCAGGTAGCCAGTCTTTTCCGCTTCTTGAACAATCTCGCGAATTAATCTCATTAGTGAATCTCCAGCGTTAATCGGTAGGTTAAAGTTGTGCCAGGTTCTATGACGAGTTGTCTTCAGCTCTAGTCACCCCTAGCTATAAATCGCCAGTAGAGCGTTGCTCTTACTGGGTCTGACGGTATGGTGACAACTCGACATGCTATCAAATTTTTTCTTTACAAAAGAATACAAATTGAGTTCAACCCTTGGACAAAAATCCTCCTAACCTGAAGATATGTAAAAGCTACGTTCCCCTGATTAATGCAGCTAATGCCTTATTATAGGGGATTTAAGCGTAATATAAAGATTATATTAACTTTTTCACCCTTGACGAACGAGTTAAATAATCTTAGCTTATCTTAATATTTGTTTATATATGGGGAGTCCGCCGCGTAAATTGAGCCTTCTGTTCCCTGAGATCAGGAGAAATCAGCCAATTTTCAAAAATCTCTTGACATATTCCCAGCTACAACTGCTAATATAAGCAAGGTACACACATTGGGGTGTAGCCAAGCGGTAAGGCAGCGGGTTTTGGTCCCGCCATTCCCAGGTTCGAATCCTGGCACCCCAGTCGCATCTACCTGAAAAAATAATTTGATTAATCGATTCGGCTGAATTCCCCACTCTCTTACAGGGTGGGGATTAATAGTTGGGCATAGCATTCAAAACGTTTGATTTATTTGGATTTAGATTTTGACTTAGATTTAGATTTCGATGGCTCCAGCCAATCCTGAGTACCAACACTAATCACGGTTTGAATCTGCATCTTGATCCCTTCAGTTTGCGCCGCTGCCAATAGATGCTTCATTCCCACTGGTTCTGAGGCTTCAGCGGCGAGAAAGGCTGCGGCTAAAGCAATATTGTGGATACTGCCTCCGGAAACAGCCAGCCGCGCTAACTTCTCAAAATTCAATCGTCGGGTGGGAGTAGACTTGGGAAAGACGCGCCGCCAAATCTGCTCTCGTTGTATTGCATCTGGGAAGGGAAATTCCAGTACAAAACGCAATCGTCGCTCGAAGGCTGAGTCAATCGAGTCTCTTAAGTTGGTTGTGAGAATCGCCAAGCCTTGATAGTTTTCTAAGCGTTGGAGTAGATAACTGACTTCTTGGTTAGCATAGCGATCGCGGGCTTCTTTGACTTGACCGCGTTTGGCAAATAAAGAGTCGGCTTCGTCGAATAATAGGACGACACCGCCGACTTCAGCCGCGTCAAAGATTTGAGCTAGGTTTTTCTCCGTTTCCCCGATATACTTACTCACAACTGCACTCAAATCAATGCGGTACAGGTCGAGGTGCAGTTCTTTGGCAATGATTTCAGCAGCAGTGGTTTTACCTGTACCACTTTGACCATAGAATAATGCTGTTAGTCCCAGTCCCCGACTCTGTTTTCCCCCCATTCCCCAATCCTGGTAGACTTTGGCGCGTTGGCGAGTGTGGGCGACAATTTCCTTCAGGGTTTTGAGTTGGGATTCTGGCAGAATCAGGTCATCCCAGGTCATTGGCGTTTCAATGCGTTGGGCGAGTGCATCTAGGCGAGGACGGGCTTGGTGGCGGCTAGTATTCCACAGGGTTGTTCCTAAATTGGTGTGATCATTGCGATTAACCTGATGGATGGCTTGGGTACAGACGGAATGAATCGCACTTTGGCTGAGATTGAATTGGGCAATTAAGCGATTAACGTCGCCATTGAGTTCGCTTCCTTTGTCTGCTAGATAAGTGAAAAATAGGGAACGTTGTTCTTGGGGAGTGAGTTTGGGTATATCGTAAGTGGTTAGGGAGCGTTCTGTCACGGAAAGTCGCTGTTGACTACTTAGGATTACAGGTGTATTGATTTCAGCAATAAATTGAGAAATCAGTGATTGTCCCAGTGTATCTCCCATGTTCAGAGAGTCACATTCGAGGAACAATACACAATTGGTTAAGATAGCTTCCCGTTCCCAGCGTCGCCGTAATTGATGCAGTTGGGTGGAATCCGAGGGAAGTACCGTTGCTGACATACGACGGATAGAACAGCCGAATAACGTCGTGGCTTCAGCAGCAATGCGGCGTTTTGTGGTCAAATCTGAGCCAGACAATTCGATAATTGGCAGTTTTGAGGTGGGGGGAGATTCAGACCAAGCCGAAGCAATTATCTGGGCGATTTGCTGATGGGATGGGGGAAGGGCTAATTCTCCTGTTAAGCCGAGATCCAAGGGTTTAACTCGCTCATCAAGTTGAGCATCGATGCTGGGTTCGCCTAAAAGATAGCAGAGGATACGCGGGTCAATTCGTAGGGGTGATTGGGTTAAGGTTACACCTGGAGCGATTTCAATCAGTTGCCAATATTGTAAGGGGGATTGTCGTCCTAGGACGCTTAAACTGATGTTGGGTAAGACAGATAAGGCTAAACTCAGGGTCGGGTAATTATTCTGGGAGTCACCACTGGCTTGACGACAGAGTGACGGGAAATCGGGGTCGAGTTCCATGCCTACACATAGGAGGAGGATATCGCGATCGCA
>CAKZMA010000092.1 GCA_937127375.1 uncultured Coleofasciculus sp.
TTGGTATGAGAAAGGAAAGAGGAGCAAGCTTTGGAAAAAACTGCGGTTGGTTGTTGCCCATTCCACGGAAGTGTATATTGAGCTAAATATTCATCAGTCGCCGTTTAATGTTGGTGAGTCCATAGAATTACCGGAGTTTAACCGGGAACAAGTACAGGATTTGGCACAGCGACAAGGTTTAGATTGGCAGGGTGCACAAGTGGATCAGCTGATGTCGTTGGTGGGAGGACATCCTTATCTTGTACAGAGGGCAATCTATCACCTTACTCGCTCCGAAATCACCCTGAAGGAACTGTTGCAAAAGGCTTGTACGGAAGCGGGAATTTACGCTAATCATTTGCGGGGACATTTGGGCAATTTGCAGGAGCATCCAGAACTGGCAATGGCAATGAAAATAGTAGTCGAGTCAACACATCCGGTGCAATTAGAATCCATGCTAGCTTTTCAATTACAAAGTTTGGGTCTGGTGCAGTTAGAGGGAAATGAGGTCAAACCTCGCTATCATTTGTATAGTAATTATTTGCGCGATCGCCTGGGGAATTAAGCGTTGAAAATGAGTACAGTGCAAGGTTCAACCTACCGATATCAAGTTGGCGGAAGCTTGGAAGCGGATGCACCAAGTTATGTCACGCGACAGGCAGATCAAAACCTGTATCAAGGGCTGAAGGCTGGAAACTTTTGCTATGTGCTGAACTCGCGACAGATGGGGAAGTCCAGCTTGCGATTGCAAACGATGCAACGGCTGGAAGCTGAGGGTATTCGCTGTGCTGCTCTCGATTTGACACTGATTGGTAGTGACAAGAATACTCTAACCAGTTGGTATATGGGATTGTTCTACGATTTAGTCAGCGAGTTCGATTTATCGGGAAAAGTTAATCGCAGAACTTGGTGGCAAGAACGTAATTGTCTATCGCCTGTGCAGCGTTTTCGGGAGTTTATTGAGGACGTGCTTCTGGTCGAGATAGCGGAAAATATTGTAATTTTTATCGATGAAATTGATCATGTTCTCAGTTTAGATTTCTTGACCGATGATTTTTTTGCCCTGATCCGAGCATTCTACAACCAACGGGTAGATAAGCCTGCTTATAAACGTTTGACTTTTGCCTTGCTGGGAGTGGCGACGCCTTCTGATTTTATTGAAGATAAAAAGCGCACCCCGTTTAATATTGGACGAGCCGTTGAACTCTATGGCTTTCAATTGCAGGAAGCACAACCGTTAGCTAAGGGATTAGCTGAGATTAGTCATGATTCCCAGGCGGTGTTAGCTGTGGTGTTAGATTGGACAGGGGGTCAGCCGTTTCTGACTCAAAAGCTTTGCCAAATCGTTGCTACTTCGGGGTCATTTATTGCGGTTGGCAAGGAAGCAGAGGCAGTAGAGAGATTAGTGCGATCGCACTTGATTAAGAACTGGGAATCGCGGGACAATCCAGAGCATTTGCGGACAATTCGCGATCGCCTGCTGTGGAATGAACGGCGTAAGGGTCGATTGTTGGGGCTTTACCAGGAAATTTTGCAGCAGGGAGAAATTATTGCTGATGACAGCCTCGAACAAATGGAACTGCGTTTGTCTGGGTTGGTGGTGAAGCGAGAAGGCAGTTTGAGAGTTTACAACCGCCTCTATGGTTTAGTCTTTGATTGGGCTTGGAGTGCTAAAGAGTTGTCGGAGTTGCGTCCTTATGCAGAGGCGCTGAAATATTGGCTAGATTCTCATGGTCAGGATGAGTCACGGTTATTGCGTGGCAAGGCTTTACAAGATGCCAAAGCTTGGGCAGCCGACAAAAATTTAATGCCTCAAGATTATCGGTTCTTAGATGCTAGTCAAGAATTAGATCGGCAAGAAAGTCAGAAGGCTTTAGAAGCAGAAAGAGTTAGACAGGAATTAGAGAGTGTAGAGAAAGCTAATCGAGTATTATATGCGGCTCAACGAAGAGCGAATAGAAGCATTCATATCGGTTCAATTGTGCTGTTAATATCCTTAATTGCTGCCGTAACTGCTAGTTTATATGCGGGGAGGAAAACTCAACAACTAGCGGGTGCGACGACACAACTAAAAGATGTTAGTCAAAAAGCGCAAGTCGCTGAGGATAAATGGGAACAAGCAGAACAGGAAACTGAAAGAGTAAATAACCAATTAAAGGATGCCAAAACTCAATTAAAAGTAGTTTATCAAAGTGTTAAATTAGCTGAAGATAAACGCCAAGAAGCTGAACGGAAGGCTCAAAAGTCTAGCCAACACTTAACAGCGGTTGAAACTCAACTTAAAGAAGTTAATCAAAAAATGCAATTTACTGAGGAAGAACGCCAAGAAGCTGAACGGAAGGCTCATGATGCCAATCAACAATTAACGGAGGCAAGAAAATCTCTAGACAATGTAACTCAGCAGGCAGAGCAAAAAGCGATCGAACTCGATCAGGCAAATCGGGAAATTATAGAGGTATCTCAGAGATTAGAGTCAGCTCAATCAGAAGCGTTAAAAACTAACGCCATGCTTCAGATTGAGAAACTAACACTGGAAGCTTCGCAACAATTTCCGTTTAAACAAATAGAAACATTGCTGTGGGCAATGCAAGCAGGAGAACAGGCAAAAAAAATGGTTAAAGATAATAGTTTGAGGCAGGATTATCCAATAATTAAAACTTTTTATATTTTACAAGGAATTTTGAACGCAATCAACGAGAAGAATCACTTGAAAGGTCATCAAGGTAAGGTGAGCAGTGTAAGTTTTAGCTCTGATGAACAGTATCTTGCCAGTGCTGGAGAGGATGGTACAATCAGAATTTGGAATTCGGCAGGACAGCAGCAGACTCAATGGCAAGCTCATTCTGGTGGTGTGATCAATGTACGTTTTATACCTGCTGCAAAACATCTAGGTAGTGCTGGAGAGGATGGTACAATCAGAATTTGGAATTCGGCAGGACAGCAGCAGACTCAATGGCAAGCTCATTCTGGTGGTGTTACCAGTTTTAGTATTAGCCCTAATGGACAGCTTATTGCTACTGGTGGCAAGGATGGTAAAGTCCGGATTTGGAACGTGATCGGGCAAATCAAAGCTGAATGGCAAGTTTCTCAAAGTAGCGTAACAACTTTAAATTTCAGCCCCAATGGACAGTTTATTGCTACTGGCGGAGAGGATAGCATTTTTCAATTATGGACAGTAGAAGGGCAACATAAAGCAGAAGCCAGGGGTAACAAAAGTCCCTTGACAAGTGTCGTTTTTAGCGCTGATGGCAAGCTGATTGCTATGGCAGGCAAGGATAGTAAAATCCGAATTTGGAATCTAGAAGATCAGAAGATAGAAGAATTTGATAGCGGTCAATCTGGAGTTAATAACATTGTCTTTAATCCTAACCCTGAACAGTCAATTCTTGCCACCGCTGGTGAGGATGGTACAGTAAGAATTTGGGATATCACTAAATCCAGCTTACCTCTTAGATTGAAATTATTTCCTCATGAAGGTGGGGTTTATAGTTTAAGTTTTAGTCCCGATGGACAAAGATTAGCTACAGCCGGAGAGGATGGTGTAGTTAGAATGTGGCAGTTATTGAAGCCGCAAGTTAGGAAATTACCTGGGACAAAATCTCCATCTCCAGAGGTTGAAGATTTAAATGTATTACTCAACCAAGGATGCAACTGGTTGAACGATTACCTATTGACTCACCCCCAATTAACACAAGAGTTAAGTATATGCTTAAACCATTAAGTCATTAATAAAACTATGTATTCATGTATTAAAATAATCAATTGTCTATAAAATCTAACAATTCTGATGGTGCTGCCTCTAAAAAAACAGATATGGGAATACCAGAGCCAGCATTCAAGTGAATTCCAACTAGCTCACCATGGTTATCTAAGACCGGTCCGCCCTTCATGCCTCTTGTGGTAACATTAGTGTATTCTATGCGATCTTTTTGATTAGGTATTGCTGTATCAGTTATTTGTCCTTCAGCTAACTGATAGATTTGTGTTTCATCAAAATACAAATCACCAGCAACATACACAGAATCACCTATATTAAAACTCCTAGTATTACCAATTTCAACAATTTCATATACTTTTTTACTTTTGAACTCTAAGATAGCTAAATTAGTATTAGATAGTCTTTTAATAGATATGACTGTATGGTTATGCTTGTCATGAGTAAGAATTTCATATTGATTTGCATGGCTGATAATTTGTTCATTTGTAAGCACATAATAAGTTTCTTTATGCTTGGCAATAATTACTCCAGAACCAGAAATTGTTTTATTTGCGTCATTATTTATTTGATTATTAAAACTAATAATTACGGTAAAAATAGTCGCTTTATCTTGAACCTCTGACCTATTGGATTCATTGGGACAGCCATATAAAAAATAGATACAGGTAGTAGAATTATTAGAGGTGAGATTATTTCTTGATTCCGAACTGTAATTTTGCCATAAGTCAACATCAATATCAGGATACTTGCTTTGATATAGTGTTTGAATATCTACTGAATATACAACTGGAGATGCTGACATATTTCTGTTGATAGATGCAATTTTCCTAATTACTTCTTGATAGTCATATTCAGATCGGAGAGTCATTAATACTGCGCTATCGCTACAGTTGATCACTTCTGTATATACCTGTTGAGACGCGCATAATACAGGATTACCATTAAACCGACCAGCAACAATATAATTCAAATTACCACTTTCTTGATTTTGTTGGAACCTTTTGGAAATTTGCTTACAGCGCTGTTGACTACTCCAGCTTGAAGTTGATAAATCAGAAGTCCAAACAATTACAGTTATATCACCTCGCTGGGGGTGATTAGCTATAGTTGCTGGCTGACCATTGTGAATACCACAGTAGAATCTTGCTCTCCCTCGTTGAGCAGTTCCAGCAGCATCGACTAATTCTTCTAAGTTGACGTAGAGTTGTCCACCAGATTCTTGAATTGGAGTCCCACTCGCTCCCCCTGTCTGGACTGTCTGGATATAGGCGAGTAAATCTCCCAGCGCTGCACCCGGATTTCGGTAGTTTTGACCACTGAGTGTTAATAATACATTGCTTCCGTTGCAGCCTCCACCGACACCATTAACATAACAAATCACACCTTGACCATTGACTCGACCAACAGTCAACCACAAGTTGCTAAGTCTACCACCAT
>CAKZMA010000093.1 GCA_937127375.1 uncultured Coleofasciculus sp.
AGCGAGCAAGATGCTCAATGTAGCGAGCAAGATGCTCGCACTACGGCAAGGATTTGGCAATTCTTGACATTATGGTTTAAATGCCGAACAGCTTACTCCCTTACCCCTAGAAGAATATCGCAGGTCATTGATGGTGATGGAGTTGGAGCAATGGAGGATTGAGAAAGCCTGTATTAATTAGGTAGGAGAAGTAAGTCTTAAAGACTTCAGCATCAACGGGAGGACAAACAATTGAAGTTCCCCCAAGTCCATTGAGAGTATTCTGATAGTCAAACTGTTGCACGGGTGACTTTTGAGATTGGGAGTTGCTGGTTTCTTCGGCAAAAATAGTCATCAGTGGATACAAGGCATTTTCGGGCGAATCTACTGAATCAATCAATTGCTTTCGCCACTGTTCATAAGCGACTAACTCAATCGAATAACCCAAAGAGCGAATATAGCTAACCATTTCCTTCAAGGGTAAGGGTTGAGGATTGACCAGATGAAAAGCTTTTCCGATAGAGTCTTTCTGACTGGAGAGAAAAACAATGGCTTTACTGACATAATCAACCGGGCTTAAATTCAACTGAATATCCTGATTGGGGATACCTCCCAGTTGAATACAACCTTTAATCATTCTGTAGGTATGATCCCCCGGATTACAAGCCCCTGTTTTGCTGTGTCCTGATATGCGTCCTGGACGATAAATACAGACCGGAAGTCCTCGTTCCCGCGCAATTGTGGCTAATTTCTCAGCCACCCATTTGCTTTGAGCGTAGCCACTGGACGGCATTTTGGCATCATCGAGGCTGTCTTGTTCTCGAACAACTTTAACATCGGGATTGTTAGGATAAACAACACTGATAGTCGAGATGAAATGAACGGGTTTCACTTTAACCTGACAGGCTAACCTTAAAACCTCTTGGGTTCCCAGAACGTTAGCGGCTTTGAGAACTGAATAGGGATAGGTGAAGTTGACGACTGCTCCATTGTGATAGATGACATCGAGTTGACTTGCCAGCCGTTGAAATTGCGCTTGGCTGAGACCTAAATAGGGTTGAGATAAATCGCCGAGGACGGGGATAATTCTTGACTGGAAGGATTGATGCCAAAGTAAATAAGTGTCCAGACTCTGTTGAATCTTAGTTTTACCCAACTCAAGGGTTTTCGCCCGGACTAAGCAGTAAATATCGGCTTGAGTTTGTCGGAGGAGTTCGTAAAGTAAAAAAGTTCCCAGAAACCCCGTTGCACCTGTTAAAAAGATAGCCGTTGGCACAGTGTCTGGGTGATAAGG
Organism: uncultured Coleofasciculus sp.; assembly: GCA_937127375.1. Lineage (GTDB taxonomy): Bacteria > Cyanobacteriota > Cyanobacteriia > Cyanobacteriales > Coleofasciculaceae > Coleofasciculus. The sequence goes on from CAKZMA010000093.1 coordinate 1,274, forward strand.
AATCCCATTGGGGCGAATAGTCGCGTCTAACACTGCCTCAGTGTTCAGATTGATTGAATCCTGCTCACCTTGAGTGTCGGGTTTTGCTTGTTGGGTGATTTTTTTTGCAATGTTAGCGACAGTCGGCTGTTGAAAAAGACTACGCAAAGATAAATTGACCTGAAAGGTTTCTCGCACCTGGGCGAGTAACTGAGTAATGAGTAGAGAATGTCCTCCCAAATCGAAGAAATTATCGTGGATGCCTATTTTTTCAATCCCCAGAACTTGCGCCCAAATCTCGGCGATTTGTTTCTCGACTGGAGTACGCGGTGCGACATAAACGCCTTCAAGTTCTGGACGGGTTTGTTCAGGTGCGGGTAAGGCACGACGGTCAATTTTACCGTTGGGCGTAAGGGGCAGTGATTTGAGTAGTACAACGACTGAAGGCACCATGTATTCAGGCAGTTTGTTTAAACAGAACTGGCGTAACTCGCTAATATTAGGTGTCTGTTTGGGGTTGGGAATTACATAGGCAACTAATCGCTGACTATCTAATTCATCTTCAGATAGCCAGACAACGACTTGCTGCACGCTGGGATGCTGACTCAGTACCCCTTCAATTTCTCCGAGTTCGATGCGAAACCCTCGGATTTTTACTTGATAGTCTACCCGTCCAAGAAACTCAATTGTGCCATCGGGTAAGTAGCGTGCTTTATCCCCTGTTTTATACAGCCTTGGAGAGGGGGTATCTTGTCCACCCAACTTTTCTACTGTAATAAACTTCTGTGCCGTTAGTTCGGGACGATTGAGATAACCCCTGGCTACCCCAGCACCACCAATGTATAATTCGCCCGGTACGCCGATGGGTACAGGTTGCAATTGTTCGTCCAGGAGGTAAACTTGGGTATTGGCGATCGCACGACCGATGGGAACAGTTTTAGCATGATAACGATTGCCCTGGCTCTGAACCGGATAAGTGAGGACACCAACGGTGGTTTCTGTGGGACCATAGTGATTGAGAATCCGACAGTTCAGTGCAGTGTCTTGAATTTTGCTAACTAACTCCCAGGATGCCGCTTCACCCCCTAGAACTAAACATTGACGCGGTAGGATGGACGCAGATGGGGAGGAGGCTAAGAGGGTAGCTAGGTGAGAGGGAACGATTTTGAGGTAGTCAATGGGATGATGTTGGACGTACTCGGCGAGTGCTTCCGGGTCAGAGGCTCGCTCTTGGGATAGGATATGTAAGCATCCTCCTGTACATAAGGCGGGAAAAATTGCCGTGTTGCCTAAATCGGCGGCAAAGGTGGACACGGTAGCGAAGCTGGCACCTGTTGGTATATCCAATTTTTCGCAAATGGCATACAAGTAATTCAGGATTTGGCGATGTTCAATAGCAACGCCTTTCGGTTCACCTGTAGAACCAGACGTATAGAGGACATACGCTAAGGTTTCCGGTGTGACTGTCTGGGTGGGATTGGTATCCGACTCTTGGGCGATTGTTTGCCAATCTGCATCCAGGTACACCACGGTAGGAACTGGAGTATCCCGGCGTTTGAGAAGTTTCTTTTGGGTTAAGAGAATAGGTACTTGGGCATCTCGTAATCTGAAGGCTAAAGGGTCTAGCGGTAATGCTGAATCAAGAGGAAGGTAAGCTCCACCCGCTTTGAGAATAGCCAGCATTGCAATGATACTATGAATTGACCGCTCGGCATAAATTCCCACTAACACTTCAGCACCAACGCCCTGACGTTGCAAATAATGGGCTAATTGATTGCTACGTCGGTTGAGTTCAGCATAAGTGAGTTGTTGGTTTTCCAAGACAAGGGCAATGTTGTCTGGCGTGCGTTCTACCTGCTGTTCAAATCGATGATGAATGCATTGAGTTTGAGGATAGGGAGTTTGGGTATCGTTGAGTTCAACGAGTAGGTGATAGCGAGTGCGATCGCTGATATAATTTAACTCACTCACTCCTATCTCTGGATGGTTGACAGCCTGCTCTACGACAGTTTGAAATTGTTCGGCAAAGCCTTGAATCGCTTCTGGGTCAAATCGTTGGCTATCGTAGTGAAATTCGGCAATGATAGACTCTTGTTTGCGAACACAGCGAAGCTTTAATTTAAATCGCTCAAAGCAAACCCACTGCTGATCAATTGAAAAGGAAACATCACCACTATAATACTGATCCGACCAGTCATCAAATTCAAAGCTAATCGGCAAGTTTGTCTCCTTGTCAGTATCTGTACTCGCTTGCCCAATAAAATAGTCCTGCCATTGGTCAATTTCAGCCAACTTTTCAGCCAAGTTTGACAAGACTTCGCTAAATTTTAAGTTTTTCTGCAAGGAACAGGGAACAGGTAACCCTTTGGCAAGCAGTCCCATCACTTCATTTAATTCTTCATAGCTTCTGCCACTATACACGGTGTTGACCGTAATCTCGGATTGTTGGGTTAATTGCCAAAGTAAGGCATACCAGCAGGCGAATAATACTTCACCAGGAGTAACATTAGTTCTGTGAGCTAAGGCTTCAAGTTTTGCCGCAACTGCTGGATTAAGGGTTACCTGATAAACTTCAGGTTCAAAGGGTACAGCATTGACAGATTCAGCCTCAAACGGAAGTGTTATCCTTTGAAGGTTTTGCTCCCGCCAGTAAGCCTCTCCTGTTGCAGCATCCTCATCCTCTAGGATTTCATTTTGCCATTCAGAAAATTGCAGGTATTGTACGGGTTCGGCTTCAAATACCTCTTCCCCCTGCAAACAAGCTTCATAAGTTTGGCTAATTTCTTTAACCAAGTTTTTCAGCGTCCAGCTATCTGCACATAAAGCGGGTAATAGCAGCAAGAGAATATGGTGATTTTCGGACAGGGTTAGCAGCGATGCCGATAGGATAGACTCCAGTTGAGAGGGGTCATTCAAATCTCTTTTTTCTTGAAGTCGTTGCTGAATATGGGCGGATTGCTCTTGTGGACTTAATCCGTTGATATTGACGTGAGTCCAGGATAAGTTTCCGCTTGTTTCTATCACCTGAATGGGCAGTTTAATTCCGGGTTGTCGGTGAAAGCGGGTGCGGAAAATTTCATGTCGATTAACAATCCGTTCCAAGGCTGCTTTTAACTGTTCAACATTCAAATTACCTTGAATCTGGATCGCACAAGAAGCCTGATAGACTCTACTATCTTGTTGTAATAACCAAAGCTGCCTTTGTTGAGGTGACAGCCGAAACCCTTCAATCATTTGAGTTTGCATTTTTTACTCCTAAGTAATTGGACAAAACTAAAGTTAACGGTTGAGGTTAGGGAATAGGGAATAGGGAACAGGGAACAGTAAACAGTAAACAGTAAATATTTGAGACTTCTTAACCTTTATCAGTACAGCGTACAGAATTTATGTTCAGGTACTTAACTGAAGGAATTATAAGCAGTATAAAACCATTGAAAATGATGATTTAAGCAACATAATACCTCCAAATATGAAGCCTTATTGAAATTTTTATTGACAGATGAAGACTACCAGATGAGGTATGGGATTAGCGAAGCGTTGTGCAGGGGGTATGGGGGAGGCACTCGTCCTATCCCCCTCCCGTCCCCCTTTGAAAGGGGGAAGCCAGAGGATGCTTCGCTTTTTGTTCGATGGGGGTCTGGGGGGCTAGTCCTCCAGAAAAACTGCTAGCTTTGACCCTATCTGTAACAAGAATAAAACCAGGATACTTCAACACTTAAGCTAGCTTGTTAAACCCTGAAGTTGATTATTAATTACTCATGATAGAGTGATCAAATCTGCCATAGCCACAACAATTTTGCGAGAACCCACATAAGGATTGCGACTGTGAGCCGTCAGCATATTATCTAACATCAATAAATCTCCTTTCTGCCAAGAAAAACTAATTTGACTATCTTGATAAATTGCTTCAATCTCTTCCATGACAGACTCCTCAATTGGCGTCCCATCACCGTAGTACACATGACGCGGTAACTTATCTTCTCCAAAGAGAGACAATAACGATTGGCGAACCGCTGAATCTAAGCAAGATATATGGTGTAACTGAAGCTGATTGAAAAATACCAACTCTCCGGTTTTCGGATGCTTGGCGACAGCAGGGCGAATTTTGCGCGTTTTCAAACCATTATTCTCTAGCCATTCAAACTCCATATCGGCTTGACGACAGTAGTGTTCCACCTCAGCTTTATTCGTGGTATGGAAGAAATCTTGCCAACTGACATCTAATCCTTCCGTGTAGTTCCGAACATACATTAATTGCTTTTGCTCGAATTTTTCTCGCAATTTAGGATTGAGTTGCTGATAAACTTGCCGACAGTCAAGAATGGGCGTTTCTCCACCTTGTTGGGCGGGTTGAATACAGAAGAACCAAATTTTTAGGGGCAAACGATGCAAGTGAGAACTTTCATTATGAAATAGGATAGTTTTATCGGCTGGATAAGGCGTAGAACCATAAACATGACCACTGACGCCTTCGCGGGGTAAATCGCCATAGTCTCCAAATAAATTTGGCTGTATGGCATTAGCCACCTTTTCAAAATCTACAGCAGAATTAAGATTAAATCCCCGGAATAAAAGAGCTCCATGTTTGAGCAAGTGAGTTTCAATGAAGTCTCGGTGACTCATTGACCAGTCGGCTAGGTCAATTTCAGCGCTATCAGGTTCGATAACTAACGGTAAGGATTGTCCAGGTTGAAGAAGCCGAGTCTGAATTAATTGCCGTTGGGGTAAACTGACGGCTTTGGGTTTGATCGTTTTAAACTTGCTAAATTTTACCTGTTTTCGCTGGGTTTGTTTAGTCATTTGTTTTTGTTTTTGCGCTTCACTCATCAGTTCTAAGGCATCAATTCGGGTATCAGGGTTTTTGAGAATGCTACGAATCAGGGTTTCAAAATGATGGCAAAATTCGGTAATTCCCGTAGCTTCAAACCGATCAGTATTATATTTAAACCTGCCAACAAGTCCTGTCTCGGTTTGTTCCATAAACAGAGCTAAGTCGAATCGAGCGATTTCGGTATTAATTTCTACAGGTGTAACCGTTAACCCTGAAAGCGTTAAGTCGGGTAAAGGAGCATTTTGCAGTACAAACAACACTTGAAATAGAGGAGTATGACTCGAATTTCGCTCCGGACGCAAAACTTCCACTAACTTGGCAAAGGGCAGATCTTGATGTTCGTAAGCGGCTAATGCCACGTCTCGTACCTGCTCAAGTAACTCCCGAAAGCTAGGATTACCAGATAAGTCAGTTCGCAGCACTAACAGGTTGACAAAAAAGCCAATCAGTGGCTCAATATCCTGGCGATTACGATTAGCAACATCGGTGCCAACAACAATGTCTTTTTGATGACTGTAGCGATACAACAGAGTTTGAAATGCTGCCAGTAAGGTCATGAACAGAGTCACTTCCTCTTGGCGACTGAGGGTTTGGAGTTGTTCGCGGGTTGTAGTAGAGAGGTGGAATGAGTGGCTAGCGCTGCGGAATGTGGGAATAGCGGGGGATGGGCGTTGTATGGGTAAGGTTAAGGTTGCCGGAATACCCGCTAATTGTCGTTGCCAATAAGACAGTTGGGCATCTAATACCTCTCCCTGAAGCCATTGACGCTGCCAATTGGCAAAGTCGGCGTATTGAATGGGTAATTCGGGTAGTAGGAAAGAGGAGTCTTGGCGGACAACGCTGTCGTAAAGCTGGGTGAATTCCCGAATCAATACCCCAAATGACCAGGCATCACAGACAATGTGATGAATCGTGAATAGAAGAATGTGGTCTGATGGACTCAATTTTAGAAGTTTGATTCGTAATAGCGCTCCCTGGGCTAAATCGAAGGGAAACTGGGCTTCTTCTGTAGCCTGTTGCTGCACTTGAGCCTCTCGCTCCGTTGCCGACAATCCCTGCAAATCGACAACTGGAATATTTAAGGTCAACGTGGGAGCAATAACTTGAACGGGTTGTCCATCCACAACTCTAAAGTTGGTGCGTAAGACATGGTGACGCCGGACAATTTCGTTGAAACTCTGCTCCAATGCTTGAATATCCAGCCAACCTGTAAGACGCACGGCAGCAGGCATAGTATAGGTAGCCGCAGTTGGCTCTAACTGATGGAGAAACCACAGCCGTTCTTGAGCAAAGGATAAAGGTATGGGTTGCTCCGGTGAAACCGGGTTGAGTGGGGGAAGGTGGACATGGGACTCCTGTAGGGCTTGGATAGAATCTGCCAAGCTTGCGACTGTGGGACTCTCAAAAAGAGTGCGTAGGGGCAGTTCTAGGTGGAAAACATTTCGCAACCTAGAAATAACCTGAGTGGCTGAGAGAGAATGCCCTCCCAAGTCAAAGAAGTTATCCTCAATCCCCACTGGCTGAACACCCAGCACCTGAGTCCAGATTCCGGCAATCACCTCCTCGAAGGGGGTGCGAGGTGCAATGTACGTCTGTTCTGGGTGGCGTTGTGACCAATCCGGTGCGGGTAAGGCGCGACGATTGATTTTACCATTGGGCGTCAGTGGCAGTTTGTCAAGTACCATCAACGCCGAGGGAATCATATAAGAGGGTAACTTCTGGGCTAAAAAGTGGCGCACCTGAGAACTGGTGAGCGTCTGCTCTGGCTGCAAGACCAAATAGGCGACTAAGCTAGGATTGCCCCGTTCATCCTGCCGAAGTGCGATCGCCGTTTCTGCTACAGCCGGATGTTGGGTTAAAATGGTTTCGATTTCTCCGAGTTCGATGCGGAACCCCCGAACCTTAACCTGCTCGTCAATTCTGCCCAAATACTCCAGGATTCCATCGGCGCGGTAGCGTACTAAATCCCCAGTTTTGTATACCCTGGTGGGCTGAGCATCCTCTCTACCCCAAAGGTCTATCATCACAAACTTCTCTGTCGTCAGTTCTACCCGATGCCAATACCCCCGGGCTAAACCGACACCGCCAATATACAATTCTCCAGGAACGCCGATAGGAACGGGCTGCTGATAGGAGTCAAGAACGTAAAATTCCGTATTCGCAATCGGGCGACCGATGGCAACAATACCCTGACCCTCTTGAGACTTAACCTTATAGGCGGCTGACCAGACAGTTGTTTCCGTCGGACCATATAAGTTCCAGACATCCGTATCCCGTGCGAGCAACTGATTGGCGAGTTCACAGGATAACGCCTCACCACCGCACAGGATTTTCAGGGGAGAATGCTGCTGCCATCCCGCCGCTAATAACAGCCGCCAGGTTGCAGGTGTGGCTTGCATAACAGTGGCTTGGGTCTGGGCTAACTGCTGTGATAACTGGATGCCGTTAGCGGCACTATCACGAGGGAGAATAATCACCTTTGCCCCTAGGATTAAAGGCAGATAAAGTTCCAACGCGGCAATATCAAAGGAGAGTGTCGTTACCGATAAGAGACTATCAGTCTGACTCAACCCCAGCGTCTGACCCATGGCGGTGAGAAAATTAACTAAGGCACGGTGGGTAATTTCTACACCTTTGGGTTTGCCCGTCGAGCCGGAGGTGTAGATGATATAGGCGAGGTTGTCGGGGGTTGACTGGTTCGGGCAAGGCTGATGACTGGCTTCACTAATACCCTCCCAGTCGGCATCTAGACAGACAACCGATGCTTGATGGTTCGGTAACGTAGCGATCAAGTTTTCCTGAGTGAGCAGCACTGAAACCTGGGCATCGGCGAGCATGAAAGCTAAACGCTCTTGGGGATAGGCGGGATCTAAAGGAACATACGCTCCACCCGCTTTGAGGATACCCAATAATCCCACAACCATCTCAATTGAGCGCTCAATGCAAATCCCCACCAAGACTTCGGGTTTGACACCCAATGTTTTCAGGTAATGTGCCAGTTGATTGGCTCTTTGGTTGAGTTGTCGGTAAGTCAGTTGCTGGTCTGCAAAGACGACTGCCACAGCATCGGGGGTTTTTGAGGCTTGCGCTTCAAACAGTTGACCAAGACACTGATGCTGGGGATAGTCCCGCTGCGTCTGATTCCACTCACCCCACAGCTTTGTCCGTTCGGCGTCTGTTAAGAGGGGTAAGGCTTTGAGGGGTGTCTGGGGATGGGCAACCATGCCTTGCAGCAGGGTTTGGAGATGCCCCAGCATTCGGCGAATGGTATCCTGGTCAAAGCGATGGCGATCATACGAGAGGATGAATCCTAATTCAACACCGGGTATAGCGATCGCGGTTAAGGGATAGTTGGTGGCTTCAATACTCCTAACATTCTGGATGTCTAACTCAATCGTCCATTTCTCTCTAGCTCGCTCCACAGGGTAGTTCTCAAACACCACCAAAGTTTCAAATAACGGTATACCTCGTGGTATTTCACTCCACCCTTGAACCTTGACTAGGGGACTATATTCGTACTGGCGCATCTCCACCAGTTGAGTCTGAAGCTGTTGCAGCCAGGGGATTAAAGACTGTTCGCCATCGATAGTAACCCGCACGGGCAAGGTATTAATAAACAGTCCCACCATCGACTCGGCATCCACCAAGTCTACGGGACGACCCGATACCGTGTTACCGTAAATCACATCGCTCTCCCCACTGTAGCGACTAATCAGTAACGCCCAAGCGCCCTGAACCAGGGTGTTCAGCGTGAGTTGATGCTGCCTTGCCAGGGATTGTAAGGCTGTTGTGGTTTCTGCCGATAGCTTGATGGACTGTTCCTGGTAGTCTGGTTTTGACTCACCCGAGAGATCACCCGTCCGACTGATGAGGGGGGTGGGGGCTTGGATTCCACCCAGCGTTTGCCGCCAGAATTTCTCAGCTTTAGCTAAATCCTGTTGCTGTAACCAAGCAATGTAATCGCCATAGGCTCTACTCGATACTAAGGGCAATGTTTGACCTTGACAAAGGGCTTGGTACTGTTGAACAACGTCTTTAAATACCAAGGCAGTTGACCAGCCATCCAGAATCAGATGGTGTTTACTCCAGATCAATTGATAAGCCTCCTCCGCAATGCGGATTAGCGTCAGACGCATTAGGGGGGCTTGAGCCAAATTGAAGCCAGACGCGCGATCGCGTTTCAACCAGGTTTCTAACTGCGCTTGCTGCTCTTTTACCGCCATTTCTCGCCAATCCTGTTGCTCGAACGGCAGGTTTACCTGTCGATTCACAACTTGGAGTGGTTTGTCAAGGTTTTCCCAATAAAAGCTAGTCCGCAAGATTGTGTGCCGCGCGACCACCTGTTGCCAAGCGCACTCAAACGCTTCAGGATTGAGAGAACCCCGCAAAGTACAGCACAGTTGGACAAAATACACCCCTAATTCTGGAGAGTACAAACTGTGGAAGAGAATACCGTGTTGGGCGGGGGAAAGTTCGTAGATATCTTGGATATTGTCTGCTTTCATGAGTTTTCGTTCATCGCTGTTGTGCCATCGTTATGACTGGTATAGGCGTAAGTAGTTAACGTTAACGGTTGAGATTAGGGAACAGGGAACAGGGAACAGGGAACAGTAAGGATTTGAGAGTTATTAACATATCTTTTAAGTAGTCGGACAAAAGAAAACGGCACTTTACTAAGTTTTGTAGATAATCCTCAAACCCTTACAAAGGACAAATGACAAATGACAAATGACAAATGACTACTTACCGAATTTGCCCCAGCAAGCGATTCAGGTCTTTTTGGCTCACGTTTGCTTTCTGGAAGTCAGACGGGGTATAGCCTCCAGCGTCAGCAGATTGGCAATGGGCAATCAGTGCTTGCAATGCCTCAACAAACCCTTGCGCTAACCGTTCAATCGTGATTCGTTGATGGATTTGTTGGCTATACGTCCACTCCAGTTGCAGTTGACCCCCAAGCACAAACCCATTGACATCTATCAGATAGCGACGATTACCTTGGAGACTACGACTTATACCCGGAGTTGGGTAAACCAGCTCAAATAACTGGGATTCAGAGAGAACCTGGTCAAACTGACCCAAGTAGTTAAATCTCACCTCAGCTTGAGGACGGCTGGACAAGGTTTGGCTAACATCTGCATCCCCGCTCAGATAGCGCAGCACACCATAACCAATGCCTCGATTGGGAATACCGCGAAGCTGCTCTTTAATCGCTTTGAGCGCCTCCCCTGGCTGCGAAATCCCGGCTAACGTCAGCAGCACTGGGAAAATCGTGGTAAACCAGCCCACCGTCCGCGATACATTGATATCCTTGTCTATTGCTTCTCGTCCGTGTCCTTCTAAATCCAGCAGTAGAAAAGGTTCCTGTGTCCACTCAGCAAAGGTTTGTACCAATGCCGTGAGCAAGACATCATTGATTTGAGTTTGATAGGCTAATGGCACCTCTTGCAACAAGGCACGAGTCTGTTCAACGGTGAGAGCCACGGATACAGTGTCAGCCAATCCCACTGTGTTTGCACCGTGGGGATAATCTACAGGTAAACCGGAGTAATCCCCTGTTCTGAGCCAGTAATTGCGTTCTTGCTGAAGCTGCTGTGAACGGGCATAATCTTGCAAAGACTGAGACCACTGCTGGAAAGAATAGGTTTTCGCAGGTCGTTGAACCGCTTCTCCCTGGCTGAGTTGCTGATAAATCTGCTCCAAGTCTTCCAGCAAAATTCGCCAAGAAATGCCATCTACCGCCAAGTGATGAATCACGATGAGTAAGCGATTTTTCTGATTCTCCCCGACGTGAAACAACGCCACCCGCAGGATTAACCCTTCTGCCAGGTTGAGGCTGGCTTGTAACTCGGAGGCGGTAGTTTCCAGGATGCTTTCCTGTTCGGCTGCTGGAATACCAGATAAATCAATCTCCGAGAAAGGTACAGATTTAATCTCATCCAGTCCAGCATTCACTTGTTGCCAACCGGATGCTGTCTTAGTAAACCGTAAGCGTAGGGCGTCATGATGCTCCATCAAGTGCTGCACCGCTTGCTTGAGGAGGTCAGGACGAATAGATTGTTGTACCTCTAACAGTAGCGCTTGGTTCCAGTGATGCCTATCATCAAGTTTCTGCTCAAAGAACCAATGCTGAATTGGTGTTAGGGGAATCGCACCCGTCACGGGTTCCTGTTGAGCGTGAAGGGTGGCAGTTGTTTCAGCAACTGCGGCTAATCCGGCTATCGTGGGAGACTCAAACAGTTGGGGAGGAGTCAGTTGTAAGCCTGCTTGATTCACTCTGGAGACAATCTGAATACTCAGGATAGAATCGCCCCCTAATTCAAAGAAATTATCATAAATGCTGATGCGATCGCGTCCCAGGACTTGCCCCCAAATCTTGGCAATGGTTTCCTCAACAGGAGTGCGAGGAGCGACAAATCGCCCTTCCATCTCTGGTTTAACGCTATCGGGGTCAGGTAGCCCTTGACGGTCTATTTTACCGTTGGGGGTAAGAGGTAGGGCTTTCAGGGGTACATAAGCGGAAGGGATCATATAGTCGGGCAATTGCTGCTTCAGAAAATCCCGAAGTTGATTAATCCGTACTGACTCCTGACTGGGAACAATATAAGCCACCAAGCGTTTATGGTTCAATTCGTCTTCCTGTGCCAAGACAATGGCATTTTGGATAGCCGGATGTTGAGTCAATACCGACTCAATCTCTCCCAGTTCGATGCGGAAGCCGTGAATCTTGACTTGGTGGTCAATTCGTCCTAAAAACTCAATGGTGCCATCGGGGAGATAACGGGCTAAATCTCCTGTTTTGTAAACTCTTTTGGCAGGGGTATCTTCTATGCCCCAATCCTGGATAGTAATAAACCTCTCAGCCGTTAGTTGTGACTGGTTGACATAGCCTCGCGCCACATTATCCCCACCAATATATAGCTCTCCCGGCACTCCGATCGGGACAGGTTGCAAATAATGGTCGAGAATATAACTTTGGGTATTAGCGATCGCACGACCAATGGGTACGGTTTCAGATGTATCCCTAATTCGCTCATGAACAGGATACGTCAAGACACCGACAGTCGTTTCCGTGGGTCCATAGTGGTTAAGGATTTGACAACTAGGTGCATACTCTCGGATTTTCTCAACCAACTGCCAACTCAAGGCTTCACCGCCCAAAATCAGGTATTTTCGGGGCAAAATCTTCTCTGGCTGAGACGCGGTTAATAGAGCATTTAAGTGAGACGGAACAATTTTCAGACAATCAATCCGATGGCTTTCACAATACTCTACCAATGCCTCTGGACTGGTTGCGCGTTCCTGAGAGATAACGTGCAAACATCCACCCGTACACAAGGCTGAGAAAATCGCCGTATTCCCCAAATCTGCCGCTAAAGTAGACACGGTGGCAAAGCTAGCCCCCGGCGGCACATCCAATCTTGCCAAAATACCATGCAAATAGTTGACAAGTTGGCGATGTTCAACCCCGACGCCTTTGGGGTTGCCCGTTGAGCCTGATGTGTAAATGACATAGACTAAATTCTCAGGCATGGCTGGACAAGGGGGAGTCTCTTCTGGCTGTTGGGCAATAGTCTGCCAATCAGCATCGAGACATACAAGCGTCGCCGTATCTTCAGCAAACTGTTCAACTAAATGCTGTTGGGTTAAGAGAACCGATGCTTGGGCATCGTGTACCATGAACGTGATGCGATCGCGCGGCAAAATCGGATCAATGGGAAGGTAGGCTCCCCCTGCTTTGAGAATCCCCAACACGCCGACTATCATATCCAGGGAACGCTCCACGCACAGCGCTACCACAGTTTCAGCACTAACCCCCAGGAATTGCAGGTGATGGGCGAGTTGATTTGCACGGGTATTGAGTTGGGCGTAAGTAAGTTGTTGATGTTCAATAGAAACGGCAATTTTATCAGGCGTTTGTTCTGCCTGTTGCTCGATAAACTGATGGATGCAAAGCTGTTTAGAATAATCAGTTTGGGTGTTATTGAACTCAACGAGCAGTTGATAGCGATCGCTCGGACTTAAAATGTCTAATTCACCAATCGTAGCATCAGGTTTTTTGATAACACAAGTTAACAAGGTTTGAAAATATCTGGCTAATCGTTCAATCTCCTGGTGTTGAAACAGGTTAGCATCATAGTGGAATGCTGTCACGAAGCTATCATGGCGCTTCAGGCAAGAAAGTTTTACTTTAAACCGATCAATACAGGCGTATTCTTGGTCAATGGAAAACGACACATCAGCCACAGTATATTCACCCGGCTGTTCTCTCCATTCAAAACTATAGGGAAAAAAGCAGGAACCCAAGTTATGTTCAGTCACACCTGCAACCTGTTCCCAATTAAACGCCTCTTGCCATTTCTCGGCATTCTCTGTAGCATCATCAATTTGTTTGCATACGTCACTTAATCGAGTGGTATCGTCTAACTGACTATCAATCGGTAAATATTTAGCCAATAGTCCTAAGCTTAGTTCCAATTCTTCATAATTTCGCCCATCAAAATAAGTGCCAATAACAACATTGGATCGTCCAGTCAGACGCCAGAGCAGAATCGCCCAACACGCCTGAAGCAGCACAGAAATTGAGGTATTATAGTTTTGAGCGATCGCCTCTAGATTGGCGACTTTTTCCGAATTCAAACCAACAGGAATCAATTTAGGCTCAAATCCCCCTTTGGTGGCAGAGTTATTTTCCTGAGGAAGCTGCCAATTCGCCAAACCTGATAAATCTTTTGTCTGCCAATACTTTTTCCCGACTTCTACTTCTTCCCCAGCAAAGAATTCATTTTGCCATTCTGCAATATCAACATACTGTAATGGCTGCTCAACCCATTCCTGACTTGACAACTCGGCGGCATAAAAACAGCTAAGTTCACGGACAAAATTCTCGATACTTACCACATCCGAGTTCAGCGCTGGTAAGCTAACCAGCAATATCTGCTGATTGGGAGCAAGAATGACCCAATAAATATCTAAAATAGCCTCTTGCTCAACGTCAAAAGCTAGCTGATGAGTCGGGTTAAACAGTGCCTCGATTTGAGCCTGTTGGGTTTCTGGATCTAGATTCGTTAAGTTATGAAAACGAAGGATAGGTAAGCGATTAGCCGTGATGACTTGCAGGGGAACATTCATCCCCGATAACGCCTGAAAATTAGTTCGGAGAATCTCGTACTTCTCAACTATTCTTTGTATGGATAACTCTAGCTTTTCGCGATTAATCTTTCCCTGAATTCGTACAGCACATTGAGTCCGATAAACTCGATAGTTGGCGTCTTTTTGCAGTAACCATAAACGCTTTTGTTGAGGTGAAAGTCTAAATCCTTCTATCGATAGCTCTTGCATAGTATTAACTCCATTTTATTGAACTGAGTATTTTAGCCAAAATAAAATCTCATCTTTTACTAAGGCTATATTTATCTCACGTTTAAAACCTTTATGTAATCGAAAAAGCTTCTTTTATAATTGAACATCCCTTTTGTAAGCTAGACATTTCAATGGTTAAGGGGGGTAAGAGTTTAATGACTGTATCGTTTCTGCCTACTCGTTCAACGATTAACCCCATTTCAAAACAATGTGAAGCTATTTTTTTTGCAAAACTAGCACATCCAAAATCCATTAAATCGATTCCCCATATCATGCCAAGACCCCGAATTTTTATAGTGCCATGGATGGAGGCAATCTCCTCCATTAAAAATTTTTTCAAGAAAAACTCTTTCAGTTTAACCTCATGTTCAAGGTTTAATTTTTCTCGGTACTCTAATGCTGCTGTTCCTGCAACAAAGGCTAATTGATTTCCCCTAAATGTTCCCGTATGCTCACCAGGTTCCCAGACATCGAACTCTGGCTTAATTAACAAGAGCGACATAGGAAATCCGTAGCCACTAATAGATTTTGAAAGAACTACCATGTCAGGAACTATATTCGCTCTTTCAAACGAAAAGAATGCCCCTGTCCGCCCACAACCCACTTGAATATCATCACAAATCAGTAAAATATCATGTTCATCGCATAATTTTCTGAGTCGTTGCATCCATTCAATCGGCGCAACAATAATCCCTCCTTCCGCTTGCACAGTTTCAAAGATAATTGCGGCTGGTTTTTCAATTCCAGAATTGACATCATTGAGGACTGATTCAATAAACGTTATGGTGTCAAAGGTTTCCATGAATCCATAGGGATAAGGCATAAACGTTACATCATTCGTTGTAACAATCCCTCCCAATCGCATCCCAATATTACCGCTAACCGCTAAACTCCCTAACGTCATGCCGTGATAAGCACCCATGAACGAGAATATTCCGGCTCTTTTTTTGATTTTCTTCGCTAATTTCAATGCGGCTTCAACGGCATTGGTTCCCGTTGGGCCACAAAATTGAATTTGATAACTCAAGTTTTTGGGGCTTAAAACGGATTCATGAAATTTTTCTAGAAAGTCTTTCTTCGCCACTGTATACATATCTAGACTGTGAGCGATCGCATCTGATTCTAGATATGAAATTACCTTGGCTTTAATGTAGTCATTGTTATGACCATAATTCAGCGCTCCTGCACCAGCGAGAAAATCAATATACTCTCTTCCCGAGTCTGAATAGACGATAGATCCTTTCGCCCGATGAAACAGAGCAGGAAAGCTTCTACAGTAACTTCTAACGTTTGACTCTCGTTGTTCAAAGATATTCAAAGTATCACTTTCTTGTCTTAGAGGAGCAAAACTCATAAAAACCTCTCTTAATCTTTACGTTCCTTCACAAAACCCTTGACGTTCCTTTGCGTTCAATGATTAATTATTTCAGTTAGCTAATCTGTCCCCGCTGAACAAGGGGTTAGGCGGGTTGTGCCATATTTTAGCTAACAAAAGGTTCTGCCATTCCGACTACAACTTTCCGCGAACCAATGAACGGCTTTCTACCATGAGCAGATAGCATATTGTCTAACATCAATACATCTCCTTCTTGCCAAGAAAAGACAACAGTTTCTTGTTGATAGATTTCACGAATTTCATCTAATACAGAAGCTTCAATTGGAGAGCCATCACCATAATAAGCATTGCGGGGAATGTTTTCTTCTTCCATCATTGAAAGCAATGTTTGGTGAACTTCTGAATTTAAACTGGAGACATGGAACAAATGAGCTTGGTTAAACCACACTGTTTCACCTGTTTTAGGATGTGTGGCAACGGCTTGGCAGACTTGACGAGTCCTTAAATGATTACCATTTTTCCACTCGAAGTCAATGCCAACCTTCTGGCAGTACTGTTCTAATTCTAATTTATTTTTTGTCTGAAAAACATCCTCCCATGAAAGATCTAATTTGTCAACATAATTTCGCACATACAGCACCTTATTTTTGATGAATTTATCTTTAATCTTGGGGTCGATGCGTTGAAAAACTCTTCGACTATCTGCAATCGGTGTTTCTCCTCCCTGTTGAGCTGATTTTAGGCAGCAAAACCAGATTTTCATGGGCCAGCTTAAAGAGTAAGCCATCTCATTATGTAAAGGAATCGATTGAGTGGCTGGATATTCAGTTGAAGTATAGATTTTACCGCTAACCTGACTGCGCGGGGTTGAACGATAAGAATAGTCTAGCAACTTTCCAGAAATAGTTTGGATAAATTGCTCCAATTGAGCGACTTCTGTAATGTCAAAGTTCCGGAACAAAATACCGCCATGCTGCAACAGCCAAGTCTCGATCACATCTCGATTGCTGGCTACCCAAGTGACCAAATTAATGCCTTCAACGGTGGGTTGAATCACTAAAGGCAGTGGCTGTTCGGGCTGAAACAATGTGACCTTAACTAGGTCGGTTGGCGATACTTTGACGGCTTGGCGTCTAGTTGTTTTGAATTTCATGATCTTAGAGTTCAGGAGTCAGGAGTGATGTTGACCTTTGACTTTTAACGTTTAGTTGGATTTCGTCGGATGTTTCCAAGTTTTTTACGGCGTGCTTTTTTGAACTCTTGTTCTTGGATAAGCTGCTGCTGCTTTTCGGCATTTTCCAAGACTTCCACTAGCGAATTAATCTGAATGTCGGGCTGTTTAATCACCGTATCGAGCAACGTTTCGTACAATCGAACCATACGAGCGATCGCTGATGCTTCAAACAAATCGGTTTTATACTCGAAGAAACCTGTTAAACCTTCAGGTGTCTCTGTTAAATCAAGCTTTAGATCGTACCGTGCTACCTCAGTTTCTACTTCTATAAGGTTGAGCGTTAGACCTGGAAGTTCTACAGTTGGCATGGGAGCATTCTGGAGAACAAACCAGACTTGAAACAGGGGATTGTGTCCGAGATGACGCTCTGGCTGTAACTCTGCCATGAGCTTCTCGAAGGGTAAATCTTGATGGGCGTAAGCTCCCAAAGCGACTTCCCGCACCCGCCTTAAAACATCCCGAAAACTGGGATTACCCGATAAATCAGTACGTAAGACAAGAGTATTCACAAAAAATCCAATCAGTTTCTCCGTTTCGCGTCGGTTGCGATTGGCGATGGGTGAACCAACGGCAATATCTTCTTGCTTACTGTAGCGGTAGAGTAAGGTTTTGAATGCCGCTAATAGAGTCATAAACAGGGTGACACCTGCCCGCTGACTGAGTTTTTTGAGTGCTTCTGTTAAGGCTGAGGACAAGGCAAAGCGATGCTTTTTCCCGGTAGAGGATGGGGTGGAAGAGCTAGTGCGATCGCTAGAGAATGTCAGTACGGGCGGGATTGTTCCCAGTTGTCGCTTCCAGTAAGTTAGCTGAGTTTCTAATACTTCCCTTTGCAACCACTGTCGCTGCCAGACGGCGAAATCTGCATATTGTATGGGTAGCTCTGGCAATGGGGAGAGTTGCCCTTGAGAGAAGGCATTGTACAGGGTTGCCAGTTCTCGGAAAAACACTCCAGCAGACCAGCCATCTGTAACAATGTGATGGACATTTAACACCAGTAAATGTTCCTGCGGATTGAGTTGCAACAACATCCATCGCAGCAATGGGCTTTGAGTTAAGTCGAAGGGTTGTTGGCTCCACTGCGTAACTAACTGTTGAACTTTTTGCGCTCGCTCAGCCTCTGACAACTCCTCTAGATTTATCACAGGCAGCTTCATGGTTAGGGATGGAGCAATCACCTGAACGGCTTGCCCATCAACGACACAGAAAGTTGTGCGTAAAGCTTCGTGGCGACGCACGATTTCGTTTAAAGTTTGTTCTAGCGCTGCCACATTCAGGGAACCAACGAAGTGTAAAGCCCCTGGCATGGTATAGGCTAAACTACCTGGCTGTAGTTGCTCCAACAACCACAGTCTTTCTTGTGAAAATGACAGAGGTAGCTTGCCGTTTCGAGAAATGCGATTGATAGGAGGAGCATTTTGTCCTGCTTCGGACTTAAGCGTCTCTTGGATAGCGGTAGCTAACCCAGCGACTGTCGGCTCCTCAAACAAGCGACGCAGAGGCAGTTCTACCTCAAAGCAATTCTCTAATCGAGAAATCAATTGGGTAGCTAACAGGGAATGTCCGCCCAACTCAAAGAAATTATCGTAAATCCCAACTGGCTCGACACCGAGAATTTGCACCCACATTCCCACAACCGCTTCCTCGACTGGGTTGCGTGGTGGCACAAAAGTTCTTTGCCCATAATCATTACCAACATCAGGTGCAGGAAGATCACGGCGATTAACCTTACCATTCGGTGTCAAGGGAAGTGTTTCTAATCGGACAAAGGCGGACGGTATCATATAGTGAGGTAGCTTTTGTGCAAAGAACTGACGTAGTTCGTGAGTTAAATCGGCTGAAGGGACTTGAACGACTATATAGGCAGCTAAGTACTGATTATCCGGTTCATCCTCCCGGACGATCGCAACCGCTTGTGCCACAGCCGGATGTTGACTCAATACCGCTTCAATCTCTCCGAGTTCAATGCGAAAGCCGCGTAATTTCACCTGATAATCGGTTCGCCCCAGGTACTCAAGGGTGCCATCACTGCGGTAACGAGCCAAGTCTCCAGTTTTATAGAGCCTTCCGCCAACAGGATGAAGGATAAACCTTTGCGTCGTCAGTTCAGGACGGTTGAGGTATCCTCGTGCTACTCCAGCACCACCGATATATAGTTCACCCGGAACCCCAATCGGTACGGGTTGCCCAAACGAGTCGAGTAAATAAATGGTTGTGTTGGCAATGGGGCGTCCAATCGGTACTAAAGATTTCTCCAGTTGAGTCGCCTCTAGCTGGTAAGCGGTTGACCAAATGGTGGTTTCTGTCGGGCCGTACAAGTTCCATACCGCAGCACCTCTTACCAGTAACTGTGCTGCCAAGTCACGGGGTAAAGCTTCGCCACCACAGAGAATTTTCAACTCCTGACTGCCTTGCCACCCTGCTGCCAGTAACATCCGCCATGTGGCTGGGGTTGCTTGCATTACAGTGGCACCTGATGCTGTCAGAGATTGGATCAGCTTTTTCCCATCCGTAGCAGTTTCTCGGCTAGCGAGTACAACACGCGCACCCGTAATCAGGGGTAAATACAGTTCTAGGGCGGCAATATCAAAGGATATGGTCGTAATTGCCAGAAGAATGTCAGATGCGGTTAATCCTGGCTGCCGTGCCATTGAGGTTAAGAAGTTGACGACAGCACCATGAGGAATTTGTACTCCTTTGGGGAGTCCTGTAGAGCCTGAGGTGTAGATGAGGTAAGCCAGATTCTTTGGTGTGGCGCAATGAACGGGGTTATCTACACTGTTTTGGCGAATCGTTTCCCAATCTGTATCTAAGCAGAGAACCTGTGCTTGATGCTGGGGTAGGTTGGCAAGCAACGGCTGTTGCGTCAACACAATCGCCACCTGGGAGTCGGATAACATAAACGCTAGGCGCTCTTGGGGATAGGCTGGATCTAAGGGGACATAGGCTCCACCCGCTTTGAGAATGCCCAAGAGTCCAACTATCATTTCTAGCGATCGCTCTACGTAGATGCCCACCAATTCCTCTGGCCTCACACCAAGCTGTTGTAGGTGGTGTGCTAGTTGATTGGCTCGCTGATTCAGCTCTTGATAGGTTAATTGTTGACCTGCAAACACCACTGCCACAGCATCGGGGGTGCGCTCCACCTGAGCCTCAAATAGCGCATGAATACATAGGTTGAGAGGATAGTCAGTCTGGGTATTGTTCCACTCGCAAAGCAGCGTATTGTACTCCGCTTCAGGCAAAAGCGGTAACTCATAAAGATGGTGATCGGGATCGGTGACAAGCCCACAGAGCAATGTCTGCAAATGTCCTGCCATTCGGGCGATCGTACCTGCCTCGAATAAGTCAGTACTGTACTCGAAGGTGCCAATCAGCCCAGAATCGGTTTCTTCTATGTACAAAGTCAAATCAAACATTGCCGTAGTTCTGTCGCTCTCTACAGCACTCAAAGTCAAACCCGACAACCTTATCTCTGACTTGGGTGTATTCTGAAGCACAAACATAACCTGGAACAGTGGATTGTAACTGAGGTTCCGCTGCGGCTGTAGTTCCTCAACCAGCTTCTCAAAAGGCAAATCTTGGTGAGCATAGGCTCCCAAAGCCACTTCGCGTATCCGACTCAACAACTCTCGGAAAGAGGGATTGCCAGATAAATCAGTCCGTAGCACCAGGGTATTGACAAAAAAGCCGATGAGTCCTTCGAGTTCGGCTCGGTTGCGGTTGGCGACGGGGGAACCCACCACAATATCCTCGCTTCCCGTGTAGCGGTATAGCAGAGTCTTGAACGCTGCCAGCAGGGTCATAAACAGTGTGCTTCCTTCTTGCTGGCTTAAGGATTTGAGGGCAATAGATTGCTCTTGGGAAAGTACAAACGTATAGGTGGCACCCTGGAAGGTTTGAACGGCGGGTCGCGGGTAGTCAGTAGGTAACTCTATTACTGTCGGTGCGCCCTCAAGGTGTTGCCGCCAGTAAGCAAGCTGAGCCGCCAACACCTCTCCCTGTAGCCACTGCCGTTGCCAAGCTGCGAAGTCTACGTACTGAATTGGTAGTTCAGGGAGGGGTGAGGATTGCTGATGACAAAAGGCTTGATACAGTACAGACAATTCCTGTACGAGTACATCAATCGACCAACCATCAGAGGCAATATGGTGCATGGTGAATAAGGCGATATGCTCCTGTTCACCGAGGCGAAGTAATTTGACCCGAAGCATGAGGTCGGTTTTCAGGTCAAAAGGTTGTTGCGCTTCTGCTCTAATCAGTTCTTGGACTTTCGTTTCTTGTTGGGCAGTTGGTAACTCACTGAGGTCGAGTACGGGCAAGGGTAGTGTGGTTACTGATGAGATGACGGGTTCAGGTTGCTCGTCTACAGTCTTGATATGAGTTCGCAAGACTTCATGGCGACGGAGAATTTCGTTGAGACTCTGTGCTAAGGCGGCTTGATTGAGCTGTCCCTGTAAACGCACAGCCGCAGCCATGTTGTAAAAGGTATTGTGGACTTCTAACTGGGACAGGAACCATAACCGTTGTTGTGCAAAGGATAGGGTTAATTTGCCATCCCTGGAAATGCGCTGAATGGGGGGGGCATCCAACCCTAACCCAGCCTGATTGGCGCGTTCAATGTCTTTGGCTAATCCAGCAACTGTCGGTTCCTCAAACAATCGACGCAGAGGCAGTTCTACCTCAAAGACTTGCCGCACCTGGGAAATAACACGAGTAGCAAGAAGGGAGTGTCCACCTAACTCGAAGAAATTGTCGTGAATGCCTACTGTTTCAACGCCCAGAACCTCTGCCCAAATCCCAGCTAGCATTTCTTCAACAGGGGTAGAAGGCGCAACAAATGTGCTTTCACGCTGAAGTTGTTTCAGATCAGGTGCAGGCAAAGCACGACGATCTACCTTACCACTAGGAGCGATCGGCAAACTCTCCAACACGACAAAAGCTGAGGGCAGCATATGCTGGGGCAACCGTTCTTTCAGGAAGTTACGCAGTTGTGGCATCAGTTCGCTGCTGATTGCTGAGGTGTTATGTAGCGATCGAGTTTCCAAGTGCAACACTACATAAGCGACTAAACGCTTGTTACCAGGACTATCTTCCCTAACGACAACGACATTTTCTCCTACCGCTGAATGCTGACTGAGTAACGCCTCAATTTCTCCCAGTTCAATGCGGAAACCACGAATTTTTACTTGGTCATCAATCCGCCCTAAAAACTCAATAGTTCCATCAGGTAACCACCTTCCCAAGTCTCCAGTTTTGTAAATTAAGTCCCTGTTCGTTCCTGGTAACGGTTTAGCCGTACTTGGAAACGGGTTGGGAACAAAGCTGAGATTAGTTTTCTCTTCATTTTTCCAATACCCCTCACCCACTCCATATCCTGAGACACAAATCTCTCCCGGAACTCCTATTGGGACTAAGTTCATCTGAGAGTCAAGGATATAAAGATTTAAATTAGCTAAAGGCTTACCAATGGGTACTGTTCGTTGGTTTTCCGGTAAAGGCTTTTCAATGATGAACTGAGTAATATCATCAGCCGCTTCAGTAGGCCCGTAAGCATTAACGACCTTAATTGACGGATACAAATGCAGACACTGATTGACCAGAGCTACCGACGCCGATTCTCCCGTCACCATGATCCACTTCAGATCAGGTAATAATCTTTCTTGAGGAGATAAACGGGAAGCATAATTTAATAGAGCGGTAAGAACGACGGGCACTAATTCTATAATCGTGAGTTTCTCTTGTTTAAGAACTTGGAATAACTTTTCTGGATTAGAAACCGTCTCTGTATCTACGACAACTGTCTTTCCACCAATTAAAAGCGATGCCAAAAATTGCCAAACTGAAATATCCGATGAAGCTGGAGCGCTTTGCAAAAAACTATACTCTTCAGTAAATTCGAGAGCATCAAACTCGGCATAGATATGATTAATTGCACCACCATGTTTAATAATGGCACCTTTGGGGAATCCAGTTGAACCAGATGTATAAATCATGTAAGCAGGGTCAACCCCCCGATTGTTCAAACCTAGATTCTCATCCGGAAGGTTATCAAAATCGTGTGGGTCAAATATAGTAATTTCAGAAAGCGTTTCACTCTCTCCTAAATTAGGTTGAGTATCTAAACTTATTAGGTATTTTAATTGAGAGCAATATTCAATTAAATTGATGATCGTTTTTAATAGATAAGAATTTGTTAAGAGAACGCGGACTTCACTATTCGATAGCATATACCTGATTCTTTCTGGAGGATATGTACTATCAATAGGCACATAAACTCCTCCCACTTTCAATATAGCAAGTATAGCTATTAAAAAACTGATATTACGCTCGTTTAGGATACCAACGAATTCTCCTTGCCTAACTCCTAAATTTTGGAGTAATCTAGCTAATTGATTAGCTTTTTGATTGAGTTCTTGATAAGTGAGTTTCGCCCCTTTACAAACTACGGCTGTTTTATTGGGCGTCTGATATACCTGCTCCTCAAATAAGTGATGAATCGTCTGAGAAACTGGATAGTTTTGAGAATTGTGATTAAAATCTTTAAGTAATTGCTGCTTATCCGATTCTTTTAATAAATCAATATTCGACAGCTTTATATTGATATTCTGAAAAACATTTTCGATTGCAGTGACATAAGATTTACAAAATAATTTAATTGTTTTATTGCAAAAAACAGATTCCTTGTAGTCAACTCTACACCGAATATTATTTTCTGCAACACCAAAAGAAAAGGTTATATCATTGTTTAAACTTAGTATATCTTTTGAGTCATGGATATTTTCCAATAAAACACAAATATTAAAAATTGAGCAGCGGCTTTTAAGCTGTGGCAATTTTAAGAGTTGAACTAATTGTTCAACAGAATAGCCTTGATGGTTATAAGCACTAATTGTAGTCTCTTTAACTTTAAGCAGTAAATCTTTGAAAGTAATTTGATTATCTACACTAAATCGCAAAGGTACAGCTTTATGGTCTAAACCATCATATTTTTTTTGCTTATAACTAGGAGAGCCGACAATTAAATCAGTAGTGCTTGTGTAGTCTTGCAGTAATACAATGAGAACTGCTAAAAGGACTAGATAGATGGAGAAATAAGAGTTTTTTGTAAACTTAATAATAAATTCAGATGATTTAATGGGTAAATCAAAGGTAACATACTCATTCTTAATGGCAGCAGAATTATGTCTTAAATAATCAGGAATTAGATTAGTTTCTGGTAATTCTCCAGAGAGTTGTTTTAACCAGTAGATTCTCCGAGCAAGTAAGACTTGGCAAGGCTCAGACAAGTTCTTTGCCAATTTATCAACTGCTTGTTGAGTAAGAACTTCTTTTGGATCATTTATTTGAATACTCATCGTCTATTTCCTCTAATTTATTGCGGTCTTTAATCTGCTGTCTTGAGATAAATTATTTAATTACATAAACTAAAATCAAAAAATACTTCTTTTTCTAAATCTGAACTTACATTTAACTGATTTATCTTTAACAAAGATAAGTCTTTGAGGCGTACTTCAGGATTAGCAACAATATTTTGAAGCAATATTTCTATGTGTTCCAAGATCCCAACAATCGTTTCCTTGTCAAAGCGGTGGCTATAATATGCAATTTCTATTCCTAGTTTTGAACTTGGATAAAAGACAATATTGAGTGGATAATTCGTCCAGTAAAAGTTGCTATGGAGTTCTAGCTCTATATCTTCCCATTCCGGTAAACTCTCATTATTGGTGACTTTCTCGAACACTACTAAACTCTCGAACAAAGAGCGATCGCGCGGCACTTCACTCCACCCTTGAATCTTGATCAGTGGACTGTATTCGTACTGACGCATTTCCACCAGTTGCTCCTGAAGCTGTTTGAGCCAAGACAGTAGATACTGTTCTCGATCAACCTCGATCCATACAGGTAAACTGTTGATTAACATCCCAATCACCGAATCAGCCCCTTTTAGGTCTACTGGACGACCAGCAACAGTACATCCATAAACTACTTTTTGTTCATCAGTGTAGTCACTGAGCAGCAAAGCCCAAACTCCCTGCAATAGCGTGAATAATGTGAGTTTATGTTGGCGAGCAAATAACTGTAATGCCGCTGTAGAATCTTTTGATAGATAGGTGATTTGATGAGCGACTTTTTCTTCCTGGCTGGATAAGTTCTCAACATCCAAATTAGTTAAGGAAGTAGTAGATTTTAATCCTTTTAGCTTCTGTTGCCAGAAAACCTCCGCTTTAGATAAGTCTTGCTTTTGTAACCAAGCGATGTAGTCGCCAAAAGAACTACTAACTGCAAATGAAATATCTTTCCCCTTACAAAAGGCTTGATATAGTTGACCAACTTCCTGAAAAATTAATGCAAGTGACCAACCATCTGCAATGATAAAGTGTGCGCTAAAGACAAATTCGTAATAAGTCTCGCTAAACTCAAACAGATTCAGCCGCATCAGGAAGTCTTGGGATAAATCAAAACCTTGTTTACGGTCTTCTTCCAGAAATGCTTCTAATCTTTTGTGCTGTTCGACTGGCTCTATTCCCCGCCAATTGTGCTGGTTTAGGGGTACTACTACTTGATTATACACAATCTGCACAGGTTTTTCAATATCTTCCCAATAGAAATTGGTACGCAAGCTGGTGTGCCGATTGACTACTTCCTGCCAAGCCCGGTGAAAAGCATTAACATTAAGCTTGCCACGCAAAGACAAAGCCATCTGAACTAAATATAATGAACTCAAGTCAGGAGCATAAGTACAGTGAAAAAGGATACCTTCCTGTAGCGGCGATAGTTCGTAAATATCTTGAATTTTTTCGTTTTCCATCTTGAATTTATGAGTAAATTGGACGCATTAGTTTCATGGCGTTTTTGCTTATTTGAGCAGTGCTAACTGCAGTTTTATAGCTACTAACCGCTTGTATTTTTACTCGATCGCTTGATTTTATTTAGTATTTTATTAAGGTCTTTTTGATTGAGATGAGCTTGGGGAAAGTTTGAAGAAGTGTAGCTTTTAGATTCATTTGATTTTGGAATTGAAGACATCGGCTCAGTTTCTACTACTTGTTCAGACTGGAAAGTTTGTAACATATTGGCTACTGCTGCTAACTCAGCAATTGTCTGGTTATCAAATAACTGTTTTGGAGTAAGCGACAAACCCGTTTGATTAGCTTTGTAGATAATTTTGATGCTTACAAATGAATCTCCACCTAATTCAAAAAAGTTATCGTGGATGCCAATTCTCTCAACACCGAGAACTTGACTCCAAATTTCGGATAGAACTTGCTCCACTGGAGTCCTTGGAGGCACAAAGGTGCCTTCAGGTCTAAGGTTGGTGAAATCTGGTACAGGCAGCGCTTTGCGGTCTACCTTACCATTGGGAGTGAGTGGTAGTGACTTCAGCCTTACAAATAGCGACGGCACCATATAGTTAGGTAACTTTTTCTCTAAAAAGCTCCGCAGTTCATGGGTTATATCCTCGAAGGACACCTGACCAACGATATAAGCCACCAAACGCTTGTTACCCGGTTCATCCTCGCGCAATATCACCACCGCTTGTTCTACGGCTGGGTGTTGCCGCAGCAGGGATTCAATTTCCCCTAACTCAATCCGGAAGCCACGCAGTTTTACCTGATGATCAATGCGCTCGATGTACTCAATCGTGCCATCGGCAAGGTAACGCGCCAAGTCCCCCGTCTTGTACAACCTCCCAGCTACCGGATGGTGGATTAACCTTTGTGCCATCAGTTCGGGGCGATTTAAATAGCCTCGCGCCAGTCCCGCACCACCGATGTGCAACTCACCGGGAATACCAATCGGCACGGGTTGCCCAGAGGTATCGAGTAGATACACCTGAGTATTAGCAATCGGACTTCCAATCGGCACTGTCGCTTTGACCAATTTGGTTGCCTCTACCTGGCAGACAGTAGACCAAATCGTGGTTTCCGTCGGTCCGTACAGGTTCCAGACCGCAGCACCTCTTGCCAATAACTGCTCGGCTAAATCGCGGGGTAATGCTTCGCCGCCACAGAGGATTTTCAACTGAGGACTACCTTGCCAACCCGCCGCCAGCAGCATTTGCCAAGTGGCTGGAGTCGCTTGCATCACTGTTGCCCCCGCAGTAGTGAGCTGCTCGATGAGCTGTTTGCCATCGCTGGCAACTTCCCGACTAACTAATGCAACACGGGCACCCGTAATTAGAGGGAGGTAGAGTTCTAAGGCAGCAATATCAAAGGAGATAGAGGTAACAGCTAGGAGTACGTCAGTCTGTGTTAATCCTGGCTGGCGCTGCATGGAGGTTAAGAAGTTAACCACACCCCCATGGGGAATTTGTACCCCTTTAGGTTTTCCTGTGGAACCTGAGGTGTAGATGACGTAAGCTAGGTTTTCCGGTGTGGTGCTGCTAGTTGGGTTATCTGGGCTTTCTTGGCTGATGGTGTACCAATCTGTATCCAAGCAGACGACTTGTGCCTGATGAGAGGGTAGCCTAGAGAGTAACCGTTTCTGGGTCAGCAATACAGGCATTTGAGCATCTGACACCATCAAGGCAAGGCGTTGTTGAGGGTAGGCAGGGTCTAGGGGGACATAGGCTCCACCCGCTTTGAGGATGCCCAAAAGCCCTACTACCATCTCGATTGAGCGCTCAAGGCAAATCCCCACCAAGACTTCGGGTTTGACACCCAGCGTTTTCAGGTAGTGTGCCAGTTGATTGGCTCGTTGGTTAAGTTCTCGATAGGTGAGCTGTTCATCCTCAAACACCACTGCCACAGCATTAGGGGTACGCTCCACCTGGGCTTCAAATAGCTGATGAATACAGGCATTTTTGGGATAATCGGCTGCGGTTTGATTCCACTCCTCCCACAATTGATGCTGTTCGGCGGCACTTAACAGGGGTAAGTCACACAGGTGCTGGTCAGGATTGGCGACAATGCCTTCTAATAAGGTCTGAAAATGACCTACCATCCGAGCGATCGTGGCAGCCTCAAATAGGTCACTGTTGTACTCTAATCTTCCTGTGAGACCTGATTTCGTCTCTACCAAATCAAGAGTCAAGTCAAACTGTGCCGTCTTAGTCTCAACTCGTTCTAAAGGGCTTAGGGTTAAACCCGGAAGCTCTAGGTTCGTTTTTGGGAAATTGAAATTTTGGAGAATAAACATCACCTGGAACAACGGCGGGTAACTCAAATCTCGTGCTATTTGTAATTCTTCTACGAGCTTTTCAAACGGCAAGTCTTGATGAGCATAAGCTCCCAAAGTTACCTCTTGCACCCGTTTTAACAATTCCCGAAAGCTGGGATTGCTAGACAAATCAGTACGCAGCACCAAGGTGTTGACAAAAAAACCAATTAGCCCCTCTATTTCCGTTCGGTTGCGGTTAGCAATGGGCGAACCCACCAGAATGTCATCAGCCCCCGTATAGCGATAGAGTAAGGTGTTGAATGCTGCCAGCAGTGTCATAAATAGAGTGGACTGTGTCTGCTGGCTTAAAGCTTTAAGTGCCTTGGTGAGCGTATTGGGCAGTATAAATAATTGGGTTGCACCTCGGAAGGTTTGAACTGGCGGTCGCGGACGGTCAGTGGGAAGTTGTAACAGGGTAGGAGCGCCATCAAGTTGCTGCTTCCAGTAAGACAGCTCTTTGTTGAGTGTTTCCCCCTGCAAGTACTGCCTCTGCCATAGGGCGAAGTCGGCATATTGGATAGGTAATTCAGGCAACGGTGAAGCTTGACCTTTAGAGAAAGCGTCGTACAGTAAATTCAACTCATGGAAAAGTACCCTGCCAATCGACCATCCATCTGAGACAATGTGGTGCATCACGAGCAGCAGCAAATGTTCTGCATCTCCCAATTGCAGTAGTGTTACCCGCAATAATGGACCTTGTACTAGGTCAAATAAGCGTTGAGCTTCTTCGATAACCAGACGCTGTGCTTCAGCTTCCCGCTCGGCTTTGAGTATTCCTCGCAAATCTATCGGCGGCAGTGTAAAGGTTACGGTTGGTGAAATAACCTGAATGGGTTGACCATCGAGGTTCTTCAAGGTCGTTCGCAAGGCTTCGTGGCGCTGAATGATTTCCCTAAAACTTTGCTCTAGAACGTCTACTTGAAGCGCACCAGTGATTTTAATTGTCCCAGCTAAGTGGTAAGCTGCATTTTCACCCTCTATTTGGTTGAGAAACCACATTCTTTGCTGGGCAAAAGATAAGGGTAAGTTCATGTCTCGTGAGACAGGCATAATCGTCTCACCCATAGAACTTGAAACATTATCAGTTTTTTGTAAAAACTTGATTATTTCTGCTTTTCGCTCTTGGAGTTGGGTTAGTAAATCGGGTGTTAGCGTCTCTTTTGGAGCGCTGTAACACAACTTGTCACCGTTAATCCATAGTTTCACGTCTAGACGGTGAAAGTCAGATAAAAGCTTATCAATCTTTTTCATATTTTTCCCTCCTCGCGATCACCCACAGCAACAGGTATAACAGCGTTCAGTTGAGTCTCGATGTACTCCGACACATCGGCTATTGTAGGAGCCTTAAAGAGAATGTTTACCGGAAACTCGACCTGGAACTTTTTACGTATCCGAGAAATAAGTTGGGTAGCCAATAAGGAATGTCCGCCCAGTTCAAAAAAGTTGTCGTAAATTCCTATCTGTTTCATTCCTAGAAGTTCTTGCCAAATATGAGAAATTGTTTGCTCAATTTCATTTCTGGGAGCTATGTAATCATTCTGTAAATCTGGTCGCGAGTAAACAGAGAGCGCATTACTAGACTTGGACGCAGCCTTCTCGTGTGAAGATTCTAACTTAATCCATTGGTTAATCCTCGCTTGCAAATCACCCGTTGAAACGACAACCTGACTCAGCCCACTGTTAGATAAAAGACATTGAAAAGCCTTGACTCCTTCTTGGGAGTTAATCGCAAATTCTGCTAAGGTTGAACCCCACGATGCACTCTTGGATGGATCTTCTCCAATTTGCCAGCTATCCCAATTTATGCTCATCCACGAGATAGAACGAGTTTGATGATGTTGCCGAGTAAACGCATCCATGAAAAGATTCGCTGATGAATAAGCAACAGACCCTAATCCCCCCAAAACCGTGGATAATGAGGAAAGCAATACACAAAAGTTAATTTCTCGACCTTGCAAGAGTTTTTCTAATACTAATAATCCGTATACTTTGGGATGAAACTGTTTTTCGCAATTCGCCTCACTGGTATTTTCAACTGTATTAAACTGTCCTCCTAAAATTCCAGCTGCATGGAATACACCATTAAGTTCACCAAAGCGTAACTCTACCTGATGGATGAGAGATTGCATTTGTGTGAGGTTAGCTACATCCACACTGGCAATCAAAACTTCAGCGCCCAATGCTTCGAGTTCCCTGACTTTCCGAATTTTGCGGCTGATGCCATCTTGCTTGTCATGCGTTACCAGCCATTGTTCCCACTCGTCCTTTGCAGGAAAAGCTGAACGTCCTGTCAAGATGAGCTTGGCTTGTACCGTCTTTGCCAGATATTCTGCTAGAACCAGCCCAATGCCGCCGAGTCCACCTGTAATCAGATAGACTCCTCCTTTCCTCAAGCGCGATGTCCCTTCAACCGCGTCTTCTAAATGAATGGGTTCAAAGGTTTGTACCCAGCGATGATTTCCCCGATAGGCAATAATTCGGTCGGAAGATTGGATGGCGAGTTCTGCTAGTAGTTGATCTACCAGCTTCTCGGTAGCGGGAATAACAATATCAATGCTACGACAATTGAGGTTTGGATATTCTTGAGAAATGACGTTAACAGGCCCAAGTAACGTAGCTTTTTCCGGACACAAGGTTTCCTCTCCTGTCACGTCCTGCAAGTTATTGGAAACAACCAAAATTTGAACGTCATCAGCAAGATTTTCTTTTCCGAGTGCTTGTGCGAGAAACAGCAAGCTATAGAATCCTAAATCTTGAGCGCAATCAATAAGTTCAATTTCTAATTCTGAGTGTCTATTTGGCTTAGATACAGAGCTAAAAATCCCTGTTTCTTTTTCAGTGACACTCCATAAATGAACAATCTTGCTGGGTCGCTTATCTTGGGTGATCAGTGCATCAACTAATGCTTTATAGTCATCTTTTTGCCGAGGATTAAGACTATATACACCATCGCTTAATTGACTGAATCCTGACCCAACTTTCACGATAATGACATCTTGACTTGCCTGTTGGAGGTGTTCTACTAGTTGGACACCCAAACCACACTCATCAACAAACACGAGTATGCTAGAGTGAACCGATGTGCCGTTCACTTTACAGGTGGAGGTAATGGAGCGTTTCCACGAAGGAACATAGAACCAATCAGCAATGTTTGGCTTTTTGCTCAACGTTACCTGGCGACTATTCGCTGATTCCTCTGGTGGGTCGATCCAATAGCGTTGGCGTTCAAAGGGGTAAGTGGGTAACGGGATGCGATAGCGAAGTCTTGCTGCTTTGAGCAGATCGCGTTGTTCATGAGCATAAAAACCCGACCAATCGACCTGAACTCCTTCTAGCCAGAGTTTGCCTAGGGTATTCAGTATAAATGCCACATCGGACTGTTCCTCCTGGGGATGGCGCAGGGAAGACAGCACCACTCGTTCAGTTGCCTGCTGTTTGGTCAAGGTGCTTAACGTTCGTCCTGGTCCCACTTCTAAGAAAATGGCTTGAGCATCCTTGAGTAACTCGCTAATACCTTCTGCAAACCGCACGCCTTGACGTAGATGCCTTGCCCAGTAATTGGGATCTGTGGCGTCTGCGGCGGTAATCCAAGTGCCAGTGACATTGGAAATAAAGGGGATTTGGGGAGGATTGAGCTTGACGGTATGAAGATGCTGGGTGAACGTCCCGATAATGGGGTTCATCATCGGCGAATGAAAGGCATGGGAGGTATGCAAGCGACGGTAGCCGATTCCCTTTGCCTCCAGTTGCTGTTCCAGTTGTTCTACTGCTTCCACTGAACCGGAAACCACACTTAAACAGGGTGCATTACTGGCAGCCAGAGCGAGTGGTTCACCTAAAAAGGGTTGCACCTCATCGGCAGATAAATTCACCGAAACCATTGCCCCGGAAGGCATTTGCTGCATCAACCGTCCCCGAGTGGCAACTAATGCCAAAGCATCTTCTAAACTGAAAACACCTGCCAGACAAGCGGCGACGTATTCCCCAATGCTATGCCCGATCAGGGCTTGGGGTTGCACTCCCCAGGACATCCATAATTTAGCCAGGGCGTACTCGATCGCAAAAAGTACAGGTTGGGTAATCGCCGTTTGCTTGAGTTGGTCTGTTGCCTGTTCTACGTCTTCTGGGGCTGGATACAAACAGGAGCGCAAATCGATACCCAGATGAGGTTGGAGTAGGTCAAAACAGCGATCGCATTCTTCTCGGAATGTTGGTTCACTCTGATACAGTTCCCGCCCCATGTTGACATACTGCGCTCCCTGTCCAGTACATAAGAACACAATCGAGCGATCGCTTGATTCCTGAAATTGGCTAAAAACTCGTTGCGGATTCCCTGATTCTAGGGCGTTTACGGCATCTTCAAGGTCTTGGGCGACGACCATGCGGCGATGCTCAAACCTCCGACGACCCACTTGGAGAGTGTAAGCGATATCCGCTAAGTTGAGGTCTGGATGCTGCTGTAAATGAGACGCCAGATTCCTGGTTGCTGTTGCCAAAGCCGAAGCCGTTTTAGCAGAAATCACCAACAGATGAGACTGTCTCTCCTGTTGACCCGTTAAGGTATCAGTTGTCTCCAGAACCTTAGCCTCGACAGCAGGCGCTTCTTCCAGAATTACGTGGACATTTGTGCCGCCAAATCCGAAGGAACTCACCCCAGCACGGCGAGGAGTGCCATTCCTCTTCCATTCAGAACAGTGGGTATTCACATAAAAAGGGCTATTTGCAAAATCAATTTGCGGATTGGGTGTCTCAAAATTCAGACTAGGAGGTAATACTTGATGATGCAGAGCTAAAGCCGTTTTAATTAAGCCCGTTATCCCAGCAGCAGCATCCAAATGCCCCACATTAGTTTTCACTGAACC
Source organism: uncultured Coleofasciculus sp. (assembly GCA_937127375.1). GTDB lineage: Bacteria > Cyanobacteriota > Cyanobacteriia > Cyanobacteriales > Coleofasciculaceae > Coleofasciculus. The sequence goes on from CAKZMA010000093.1 coordinate 34,036, forward strand.
GATCGCACAGTATCCTTTTTTATCAGTCGTGTCTCGAAATGCTCGCGTCATTGCTGCGATTTCAATCGGGTCCCCCAAAGGAGTTCCGGTGCCATGGGTTTCCATATAGCTAATTGTGTCTGGCTCCACTTCAGCCATGAGTTGAGCCGCTCGAATGACCCGGGCTTGACCCTCTTCACTCGGCGCTGTGTAACCCACTTTTAACGCACCATCATTATTAATCGCTGAACCTTTGATCACCGTATAAATATAATCCCCATCCGCCAAAGCATCCTCGAGTCGTTTGAGGACAACTACACCAATTCCGTTCCCAGCAATTGTGCCATTTGCCTTGCTATCGAATGCTCGACAATGACCATCAGGAGAAACGATTTCCTCTGGTGATAGGGTTAACTCGTTCTGCGGAACTTTCACCGAAACACCAGCCGCCAAAGCCATATCACATTCGCCACTTAATAAACTTTGGCAGGCTAAATGAACGGCAACTAATGAACTGGAACAAGCCGTTCCTACACTAACACTCGGTCCCTTGAGATTTAATTTATAGGAAACGCGGGTCGGGACGTAATCCTTATCAATGCCAACCAGCGTTTGTAAGAATCCCCTAGATTCCATCAATTCCCGGTTAGGATAAAGGTTATGGAACGAGTAGGTACTCATCCCCACACCCGCATAAACGCCGATGGGTCGTTCTTCTCGTTCAGTGTCATAGCCCGCATTTTCTAAAGCTTCCCAAGCACATTCTAGAAAGAGGCGGTGTTGGGGGTCCATGGCTTCCGCTTCTCTGGGGTTGAAGCCAAAAAATGAGGCATCAAATTGTTCAACATCCTCTAGGATAGAACCGGATTTGATCGTCTGGCGGGCGGGTTGATGACCCGTTGATGTTACCTGACTATTCTGTTGAACCGCTGGAAACTCGGTAATTAATTCAACACCATTTTGCAAATTTTCCCAAAATTGATCAATGGTATGACTTTTCGGAAAACGACCGGAAATTCCGATGATGGCAATTTCTAATCCGTTTGGCTCGCTCGTCATAATAACTGCGGGTACTCTCTAACTTAAATACTCTATGATTGGCTCGTTTCAATTCGATTAGGCTAACGAGGACGCGACCTAGATTTGTCAAATCGTTGCTTCAGGCGACTCTTGCCTCGGCTAAGGTTTTGTTTAAATTGAATGGAGTCTTGATTGAAACGGTTGCTTGAATGTCCTGGCGATAAATGTTGTGATAATAACCGAATCGTTGGCAGTTTAAATAAATCAACCACTGATAAACATGTTACCTCATTATTCGGTAATTTGTCTTTTATTTTCTGATAAATCTTTGTAACAAGTAATGAATTTCCTCCCAGGTCAAATAAATTATCATTAATCCCAACTTTTTCGACACCGAGTACCTCTTGCCAAACTGTAGTAATCATTTGTTCAATCTCAGTCTGGGGAGCAACATAAGAAACTTCTATGGTCTGAAGCGAATCGGCTTGAGTCGGTAGCGCACGGCGGTCTACTTTACCATTAGCTGATAGGGGAAACTCATCCAAAAATACATAAGCTGACGGTAACATATAGTCCGATAGCTTCTGTTTAAGTAAATGGTTAATTTCTTCTGGAGTAGGTGTTGGTGTCTGGTCAGAAAGGATGTATGCCACTAACCGCTGGTTCCCTGGCTGTTCGCCAACCACCGTCACAATTGCCGATCGCACGGCTGGATGCTGGGTCAAAGTGGTCTCAATTTCTCCCGCTTCAATACGGTATCCCCGAATCTTAATTTGAAAGTCTACTCGTCCTAAAAATTCAATGTTGCCATCAGGACAATATCGCCCTAAATCTCCGGTGCGATAAATCCGTTCCCCGGTACAAGGATGAGTGATGAAATTAGCCTGGGTTTTTTCAGTATCCCGCCAGTACCCTTTGGCTAACTGCACTCCCGCACAGTACATTTGACCGGGAACCCAAGCGGGACAATCTTCTAAAGCTTCGTTCAAAATGTAGTATTTTGAATTAGCCATCGGTTGACCATAAGGAATACTCTGCCAATTGGATTCAACCTGTTCAATCAAATAGCCGATATTCCAAATTGTGGTTTCCGTGGGTCCGCCAATACTTAAAACTTGGATATCTGGAACTAAAGCTTTCAGCCGATTGGGAAGGGAAACGGGTAGCCAATCCCCTCCCAAAATTGCCAAACGCAAGCTCTCTGGAAGAGCTACCGATTGCCCTTGGGCATAGTCCACTAGCATTTCCATCATGGCGGGGACTGAGTTCCACAGCGTCACCTGTTCTCGTACTATTAATTCAGCCCAGTGACTGGGGTCTTTCGTACCGCAAGCATCAGGCATGACAATCGTGCCACCAGCACTCAAAAGACCAAAAATGTCATAAACAGATAGGTCATGATTGAGAGCGGTAAGGGCTAAAATTCGATCCTGGAAACTAATATTAAAACGCTGATTCGTATGAACAACCACATTTACTACGTTGCGATGAGTAATCATCACCCCTTTAGGCAACCCTGTGGAACCGGATGTATAAATAACGTAGGCTAAATCATCGGGAGTTTGGATTGGCTGGAGTGGTTCCTTACGTTCTTGGGTAAAGTCTTCTGTGTCTATACACAGCCGATGAATACCCTCAGCCCATGCTAATTTATCATTGAGCCAAGATTGAGTAAGCACAATGTCAGCTTCACTATTTTCGAGCAGGTATGAAAAGCGCTCTTGAGGCAGGTTGGGATCGATGGGAACGTAGGCAGCACCAGCCGCTAAAATACCCATGACGGCGACAATTTGCTCCCATCCCTTTTCCATGACAATGGCTACCAGTTGGTTAGGAGTTGCGCCCAATGAGCGCAGCTTATGACCCACCTGATTGGACTGTTCATATAAGTC
>CAKZMA010000094.1 GCA_937127375.1 uncultured Coleofasciculus sp.
AGAAGAAACCGAAACGGTGGAAACGGGGTTGAGTGTGACTCCAACTCAACAGGTACAGTTAACCGAATCCGGGATGACGATACCCCAGGAAACCGGGATAACGATTGTTTCGGGCAGTCTGGATGTGTCGGCTGTCGAAGATTCAGGCAATGCCCTCTCATCTGGGAGGGGCGGTACGGTTAATGTTTTAGGCGATAACGTGGGACTCTTTGCTGCTACTGTTGACGCTTCCGGGATAGGTGGCGGTGGCACAGTCTATATTGGTGGAGACTATCAAGGACAGAATACCTTACCCCGTGCAAAGCAAACCCTCGTCAGTGCGGATTCGACAATTATTGCAGATGGTATATCCTCGGAGTCTGGGACAACAGCAGATGGGGGTGAAGTGGTTCTCTGGTCTGATGAACTCACCCGCTTCTACGGTACCATCAGCGCCCGTGGGGGAGAAGCTGGGGGAGATGGGGGTTCAGTGGAGGTGTCGGCAAAAGAGTTGCTGATTTTTACCGGGTTTGTGGATGCCGGGGCATCTTTTGGTCAACCGGGGACATTGCTGCTTGACCCGAAAACGATTACGATTAGAGACCCGAATTCTTCCTTAGTTACCTTTCTCAATCCCAATCCCGTAATCGATGGCGAGTTCGGCTTCTCAGTAGCAGGAGTGGGTAGCGATATTCTGGTTGGCGCTCGTCGTAATACCTCTGGGGGGGTGAATCAGGCAGGGCAAGCATTTTTATTTAATCGGAGTGGAACTCTCCTGCAAACCTTCGACAATCCCCAACCCGTATTTAGTGGTAACTTCGGCGAATCAGTAGCCGCAGTGGGCAATGACATTCTCATTGGCGCTCCTCGTAACACCTCTGGGGGGAAACCAGAAGCAGGGCAAGCGTTTTTATTTAACCTGAATGGAACTCTCCTACAAACTTTCGACAATCCCCAACCCGTAGATGGTGGCAACTTCGGCGACTCAGTAGCAGGCGTGGGCAGTAACATCCTCGTTGGCGCTCCTAATAATAGGATTGGGGGGATCTTTAGTGCGGGGCAAGCGTTTTTATTTAATCAAGGTGGGACTCTACTGCAAACATTAGATAATCCCCAACCCGTGAGTTTTGGTTTATTCGGCTGGTCAGTAGCCGGAGTGGGAGACGACATCCTGATTGGCGCTCCTGGTAACGCCGCTGCGTTTTTATTTAATCAGACTGGCACTCTACTGCAAACCTTTGGCGGAAATGGTAAGAACTTCGGTTGGTCAGTAGTAGGAGTGGGAGGCGACATTCTCATTGGCGCTCCTGGGGCTCCTGGTGACACCTCTGGGGGACAAGCGTTTTTATTCAACCCAACTGGAACTCTGCTGCAAACCTTCGATAATCCCGGAAGTGGTGGCAGATTTGGCACTTCCGTAGCCACAGTGGACGACGGTATCCTGATTGGCGCTCGTCGTAACACTTCTGGCGGAGTCAATCAGTCAGGGCAAGCGTTTTTATTCAACCGGAGTGGGACTCTACTACAAACCTTCGATAATCCCGAACCCTTAGAAAATGGCAACTTCGGCTGGTCAGTAGCAGCAGTAGAGAGTGACATCCTCATTGGCGCTTATCTTAATACGTCTGAAGGGATACCTTTAGCAGGACAAGCGTTTTGGTTGACTCCTGATTACCATGGCGGATTAAGTTTTAGTGACAATCCGGCTGAATCGGTGAGCATTGCCCCTAGCACCATTACCGCGATTACCGATGTTGGTACAAATGTAGTGATGCAAGCTCATACAGACATTATTGTAGACCAAGCCATTACCACGATGGCGAGTGGCAATGGAGGCGGACTAACGTTTCAGGCAGGGCGGAGTATTCAGGTTAATGCTGATATATTTACGGATAATGGTAATTTAACCCTAATAGCCAATGAAACCACTGCCAATGGGGTAATTAATACGTTTCGTGACCCCGGTATTGCCCAAATCACTGTTGCTGATGGAGTAACCCTAGATGCGGGGACTGGGGAGATTCAGATGATCTTGAATCCCGGCGACAACGGGGGTGACATTACTCTCGACGGTATCATCAATGCCAGAAATCTGATCATAGAAAACCATGGACTTAATAGGGGCGGAGTAGAACTAGGCATCTCTATCTTGAGTGGGGATTTAGATGTCATGGCTATGGGGGCAATCACTCAAAACAATCCTCTCTCCATTGCTGGTACAACCACTTTGGAGGCAAGCAACGATATTACCCTCAATAGTGCCAATGATTTTTATCGTTTATCGGTAAACCAGGGTGAAAATGTCATTTTGAATGATGTTAGTAATATTGTTCTGGAAACCGTAAAAAACAATGGTAATTTAACTATTAATCTTGGGGGTGAACTAACAAGTGATGGCATCATTAATACGAATAACCCTCTGGATAATGGTGGCAAGGTTATCTTAGATGCCGCAGGTAACATTAAAGTCAATAATATCGATACCAGTGGTGGGCAGAGTGGTGGAGCCATCATGATTACAAGTGGTGGTATTTTTACCGCTACAGGTTTAATCAATACGATTGGTGGTAGTAATGGTGGCGATATCACAATTTCGGCAATGGGTAACATCGATACCAGCGGTATTAATGCCTTATTCAGTGGCTTCAAGGGAGATAGCGGCAATATTACCATCACCAGTCAAACTGGTAATATCGATACCAGTGGCGGTGCATTAAGTACAGTGTCTGCCCTAGGAGATGGTGGAAGAATCATACTTAATTCTGCTGGCACTATCCATGTCGGTGATATGAATACCAGTTCTATCGTCAACGCGAATAATGGCGGAGAAATTAAACTCAATACTAGTAATAGGATTATCGCTAGTGGTAATATTAAAACCAACGAACAAAACGTTGATTTTGAGGTTCCAGTAACTTTATATGGAAATGCTTCCGTTACTATTTCTGGTACAGGTAACATTGCTTTTAAGGACACGATTGACGGCACATACAATCTAACTCTCGATACTGATAATGGTATTGTTCAGTTAAATAATTTTGTTGGCAACGCCACAGCCCTAAATAATCTGCTTGTTCTCAGCGATATCACAACCACTAACCCAGAGGGTGTAGATATCACAACCGTGAATAATATGGAAATTAGGGGTAATATTACCTCGCCTGAGGGAATTGCTTTGACTAGCCTCAATCGAAATATAACCTCTGGTATTCTGGATTCCTCTAACTTTAGAAATGGCGGCGATATTAATCTCAATGCCTTGGGTAATATTATCGTTAGTCAAATCAACGCTCAGAGTTTTGGTAGTGGCAAGGGAGGAAATGTTACGGCACAGGCAGGTTTATTTTTCCAAGCGACTGAATCTTTTACAGACCAAAATAACCTAAATGCCAGTATTTCCACGGCGGGAGGTGCTGGGGGTGGCACCATTACTATCCGTCATGGGGGAGGAGGAATAACTCCCTTTATTGTCGGTAATGCCAACACGAACGGCACGTCTGGAGCCATTAGCAGAGGGAATGACGCACCTGTACAGACAATTTCTCCCACCCAAGAGTATCTTTTCACTCACAAACAGGATGCCAATCGGATTCAAATCATCTCTGTGGCATCCCCTCCTCAACCCCCACAACCTGATCCCAATCCTTTACCCCCTACTCCCAATCTGGATTCTGAACCTAATTCAGAGAATCCATCCAACTCAAACCCTATAGAATCTCTCGCCTTCCTGATTGGCGATATTCTGGGAGTAGAAACCCAAATTAACTATGACCCAGAAACTGGGGAATACAATCTAGGGTGGCCCCTTTCAGAGGAACAAATTTTATCTGTTGGCTTTCCCGCCCCACCTGTGTCGAATCCTTCAGTTTTAGAAACGTTCCCACCCAATGATGATATTGTCCCAAGCATTGACCAACGTTTTGAATCTGAATATGAAGCCTACTTGGGCGAAAATCTTACCGATGACAACATCACGGCTGAGAATCTACGAGAAACCCTCAAGACTATCGAAAGTCAAACCGGGAAAAAAGCTGTTGTGGTTTATGCTCTTTCATCTCCAGACTACTTGGATTTAGTGTTAGTTCTTCCTGAAGGTTCTCCCATCCGTAAAACCGTTCCCCAAGCCAATGCCAAAGCGCTGCAACGAACCGTAAAGGAATTCCGGCAAACGGTTACAAATCCCCAACGCCCCACTGCCTATTTAAGACCAGCTCAACAACTATATAACTGGATGATTGCACCTCTAAAATCAAATCTAGAAGCCCTAGGTATCGATACCCTCATCTTTTCTATGGACGCAGGTTTACGCACTATTCCCATGGCAGCGTTACACAACGGGGAACAGTTTTTGATTGAAAAATACGCCCTAGGTTCTATCCCCAGCGTCAGCCTGACTAATACCCGTTATAATCCCATCAAAAATGCCCCTGTCCTAGCCATGGGTGTCTCTGAATTCACTGACAAAAACCCCTTACCTGCTGTCCCCATTGAACTAGAAACCATTACCCAAAAGGTAGGATCTGGGGAAGCCTTCCTCAACGACCAATTTACCCTAAATAATTTGCAAACTCAGCGTCAGCAAAAGCCTTGGCAAATCATCCACCTTGCCAGTCACGCTGATTTTCAACCCGGAGATCCCAGCAATTCCTACATTCAACTTTGGGACAGTAAACTCCAATTAGACCAAATGCGACAACTGGGTTGGCATGAGCAGCCCCAAGTAGACCTCTTAGTGTTAAGTGCCTGTCGCACAGCTTTTGGGGATTTAGACGCCGAGTTAGGCTTTGCTGGATTGGCTGTACAGGCAGGAGTTAAATCTGCCCTTGCCAGTCTCTGGTATGTCAGCGATGGAGGTACACTAGCCCTGATGAGCGAATACTACTACCAATTGAATCAACCGGATGTGACGATTAAAGCCGAAGCACTCCGACGTGCCCAACTTGCCCTGTTAGGAGGAAAATTGCGTCTGGAATCAGGAGAGTTGCGTGGATTGAGGATAGAAGAAAATCGCCTTGTTGCACCAGGATTGCCCAAAAATCAAACGTTCTCCCATCCTTATTATTGGGCAGGGTTTACGATGATTGGAAGCCCTTGGTAGCGGAATGTGGGTTGGAGTTTCCCCTAATCCGGTTGTTACTCCTGCGGCAAAAAATTAATCCCAAGATTCCGGAAGGGGGTAATCAAATGATGAAGGTAACAGTATACCTTTATCCCAAGTCATGGTATTCCGTCTATTTAGCAACGTCTATGCTATACTGGAGAGCCACAGCTTGGATATGGATTGTTAAACATTCAATTTTTATTGATTCTGATCAGGGATATGCATCTCTACAACTTAGTTTTGATTTAGTTGGATATGCATTTAATCATGGCTCATTCAAAGCTCATTGGCAAATTCTCACTCACGACAGTTCTGGTTACGTTAATTGCGGTATTAAGCAGCCCAGCCGCCCAAGCGCTGGTTATTGATTTTGAAGAAAGTTCAGTTGAACCGAATAACAATATAGATTGGTCTTTGCCAATAAAGTCTCGGGGTTTTTCGTTCGTGCCGACTCTCCCTCCTGAACAAACGCAGTACGCATTAGCGAATAACGTATTTGAGGCGCATAATGACACTACCTATTTTGTGATCCAGAATTTAGTAAACAACGACACATTGGAGCCATTGATAAATCCTACTATAATGTCTTCAATTGACGAAACTCCATTTTCGTTAATCAGCTTAGACTTGGCAGAATGGGGATTCCCTCGTGATCAAGCCAAATTGGTTGAATTAACTGGCTTTTTAGCGGGAGGCGGTTCAATCAAAAAACTAATCTCCTTGGATGGTATTACTGATGGAAGTGGACTTCTAGAGGATTTTCACACCGTAACCTTTGATCAGCAATGGAGTACCTTGATTAGCGTTCAGTTTAAAGGAATAAACGTACCTGTTTCTGATGATCCCAATGCACAACCTGACTTTCAAGTAAATAGCTTTGCCATTGACAACATTGAGGTTGATGTAGGAGGAGGTGGTGGTAATGGTGGTGGAGAACCTAACTCCCCGGAAGAACCCAATAAACCGGAAGAACCCAATAAAAAAGTACCCGAACCGACCTCTATTCTAGGTATCTTGCTTCTGGGGGTTGTGGGTTTTGTGGCTGGTGTGAGAAAAAAATAACTACGTAGGGCTTGCTGCCTGAAGGGGTGACAAGCAGCTCAAAAGCTTGGCAGACAAAGCCTTTCCCCCCTCT
>CAKZMA010000095.1 GCA_937127375.1 uncultured Coleofasciculus sp.
GTCACTCAATCGAGAATTGCAATTAAGGTGAAGCCTTCGCTACTACCAAGAATGACGCGATCGCGAACGGGTAATCCTGCCAACGTTGACTCATCCACCAGTAAATACGCCGACGTTGACGCCAACTGTTGCAACTGAGTTGTATCCGTCGGAATCACTTGGCGATCGCTATAAAAATCTAAACTGGGACGCCGATAACCATAAGATGTATAAACCACCGTGTCTGGGGGCGTGTGTTCCTGAATCAACTGGGCAACTGGTTTCACCGCAAAGGCTTCATTTAATTCCCAAACCCAGGATGTAGACATGATCAACAGCAACAACGCCACGTAAGTTCCGCCCAATAAAATCGGGATAAATTGGCGATTATGCTGGTAAACCTGCCAAGCTGCTAAACCCATTGTTAACGCCACAACCACTCCCATCATAATCAACACAGGCTGCGGATCTGCCAGGATAAAATAAACACATCCCCCCACCCCAGCAACTGCCATTAACCCCAAAAGCCAGACTAAAACTTGGGGATAATGCTTGCTTTCTTGCCACAATTGTGCTAAGAACATGCCAACGGCTAGAGCAAAAAAAGGGTATAACGGCATAATGTACCAAGGCAACTTTGTTCCCATCAGGGAAATCGCCCCCAGATAGCCAACAGTACCAATTAGTACCAGCTTGCCCCAACTCCGTTGACGATGATGCCAAGCTAGCGCCAATCCGCCAAACCAAAACAGGAACCAGGGAAAGCTGTATTTGAGTAATTCGAGCAAATAATACCAAGGCGCACCCTGATTTCCCTCCACGGATTCCGAAATGCGGTTCAACCCCTGCGCCTGAAAATGCACCTGCCAAAAGGTTTCGCCATAATACTGCCACTGAACTGCATACCACGCGATCGCAGGTGTACTCCCCAAGAGAATACCTAGCCCCAAATAGGGACTCTTTAACTGCGCCCATTGTCCATCAGCCAAGAGAAACCCAAACGCGATCGCACCCAACAGGATCACCAAAATCCCTTTGGTTAACGTAATCAATCCCAGGCTAATCCCCATCCCAACCGCCCAACGCTTATCCTGACGCGCTTTCAGCAGACACACTAGCAATAGCAGAAAAAACGACACCACCGTACCATCCAGCATCGCCAGACGCCCATGACGCACCACAGGTAACAACGTCAAATAAACGCTAGCCGCAAATATAGCCGGGAGACGTTGAGCAAAAAGTTCTCGCCCCAACAAATAGAGTAGCGGAACCCCACAAGCAGACAAAAATGCTCCCGGTAGGCGAGTGGTTAATTCTCCAATTCCCCAAAATTTATACGACAGAGCCATTAACCAATCCACTAACGGGGGTTTGAGTAGATAGGGTTCCCCGTGAAGTGTCGGATGCAGCCAATTCCCGGTGCGATAAATCTCTCTGGCAATTAGGGCGCGAGTGCTTTCATCCCAGTCTCGTAGCGGTACATTCCCTAGAGAAATACTTCCCAGGAAAAAGGCGGCTAAGGAAAAACCGATTAGCCAATGGTTGTTAGTGAAATTCAGTCGTAGTTTTGCCATTTATCATTGGTTCTTTGTCATTTATTTTTACCCAATGACCAATGATGGCGGTGAAGTGGCTTTCTGAGCATCCTAGTGCAGGATGCACCCTTTGCCCTCTAACTTAATTGACAAATCGTAACATTAATAACTAAACGGTTCGCCAATTACCTATATTTTTGACAAAGGTGGCAAAGGTGGCGAGTTGTGTCTGATGACGACTCAATCTATACCGTGATCCTGAATCCTGAACGGCTTCAGTAATTATTAAATGTTTTGCGGGCATCTAACAGTTCTAGATAAGATATTGGCACGACGATGGGCCACAGGATAGTAGCAATAAGCAAAAGCACCCAAGAGGAAAATTTCTCGTTTTGGGACAGGCTGTCATCATGTTGCATGAAATCTAACCATCGGCTAAAGAAAATCGGCAACATGATTACGTAAAATGCGATGGCTCCGATAAAAACTGTTTCCCACATAAATAACCTCAGTAGATTGAAAATTTGGTGGTGAGTGACTCCACGATAGAGAGCTTCGTTGTCTATTCGTTACTCTGACCCGAAGGTACAAAAAAAAGGATACTATCCTAGATGAAAGATCTACACTTGACGTAAGCGTTTAAGTGCTTGTCAAATGAGTCTGCCTAATTGGCGTTTCCTGATCAAGTTACTCTTTCTCAGTGAACTAATAATACTGACCTACTAGATTTAAGGCAAGTTATTGAGCGTGATATTGTTACAAAACTCAACAACAATATCTATCTCTAGAATGGTCTTCATTCTATACTATTCTAGTATTGAAAAAAAGTTGTGGCTAGGGATAACCTGATGATTCGTGCAGTGTTATCCACCCTAGTAGGCTGTAAAGGCAGACTGGTGTTGACAAAGCCTTTACCCGGACTCAGCTTCACTCGGTAGAGGCTTGTGCCTGCTCCACCACCTGAGTAATCGAACTCAATCCTTGTTCTTCCAATTTTTTTAACAATCCCTGCATGATTCGCCGTGCCATCCAGGGTCCTTCATAGACTAATCCGGTGTACACTTGAATCAAGCTAGCTCCGGCGGTGAGTTTTTCCCACGCATCCTCGGCGGTAAAAATTCCCCCCACGCCGATAATCGGTAATTTTCCTTGGGTTTGCTGGTGAATAAACCGAATCACCTCTGTGGAACGTTCCCGCAGTGGCGCACCACTAATTCCGCCAGCTTCTTCAGTCACGGGTTTACCTGTGGCGGCGATGACTTGGGTTTTCAGGATATCCCGGCGAATCGTTGTATTCGTCGCCACAATTCCCGCAAGCTGATAGGTTTGAGCTAAATCAACAACATCCGCGATCGCGTCCCACTCCAAATCCGGTGCAATCTTGACTAAAAGCGGCTTTTGCCCTTGATTATCCTGTTGCAACGTCTCCAAAATGATTCGCAGTTGTTCAGCATCTTGTAGCGATCGCAATCCGGGTGTATTGGGTGAACTTACATTAACCACAAAATAATCCCCCCAGGGCTTAAGTAGGCGGAAACTGGCTAAATAGTCCGTTGCTGCCTCTTCTAAGGGTGTTACCTTAGACTTACCCAGATTGATCCCCAACGGGATCGGCTCAAACGGCTGATGCGCGATCGCTCCTAATCGGTCTGCCAACGCTTGCGCCCCTCGATTATTAAACCCCATGCGGTTGAGAACGGCTCTATCTTGGAGTAAACGAAACAACCGGGGTTGGGGGTTTCCGGGTTGGGCGTGACTGGTAACGGTTCCAAGTTCAGCAAAGCCAAACCCAAAGATACGCCAAATTCGAGCTGCTACCCCATCTTTATCAAATCCGGCGGCTAAACCTAGAGGATTAGGGAATTTCAGTCCCCATAAGGTTTGTTCTAAGCGAACATCACTCAGGCAAAAGGCTTGGTGCAATTGAGAGGAAAGCCAAGGAGTTGAGGAGGATTTGTATGTACGATCTAGCCAACCTAACAAATGCATTGTCTGTTCGTGCGCCCACTCCGGATCTGCCTTCACCAGCGAAAATAGAATGGGGCGAATGGCAGATTGGTAAATATCAGTCATTGGTTATTTGTCCTTTGTTATTTGTCATTTGTCATTCGTCATTCGTCAAAACACTGATTTCACGGATTGATTGGAGAGAGTGGGGTAAGGAAGTGAGAGGTTAGTTACACTGATTACATTTAGTGACATCCGGGTGAAAACCGAAAAACTGCCCCATCTTCCCCAGCTCCCCCAGCTCCCCCAGCTCCCTCTGCTCCCCCAGCTCCCCCAGCTCC
>CAKZMA010000096.1 GCA_937127375.1 uncultured Coleofasciculus sp.
TTGCCCAAGTGAGTTTTGCCAGAGTGCGATTGATATTAGGGGCTTCATTAAAGGTAAGAAGAATAGGAGTAATGTTTTCTAACATATCTGTTTATTTACGAACTTCAACGACTATTACGGAGGCTAAAAGCGAGGAAAAATACCGACTCAACGCCGCAAACAATTGTCGGTGATCGGCTCCATAAAAAACACAAATTACATAGAATACGCTCTTTTTGCATAGTTGTCTCTGAGTTATCCTTGTTTAATCAATTCCTCGAATTCAGTCAAATAGAATTTGGCGATTTTTTCGTAACTAAAACAAATAGCATTTCGTGAAGCATTGATAGCCATTTCGCCAGTTTCTTTATGATTAAGTAGTGCTGAAGCCAAAGTGGATGAGAGGTTTTTAGCCGCATTAGGGCTACGGTGATTGAAAAAGTATCCGGTTTTACCTTCTTCAATGAAGTCTCTAAAGCAGTCCAGATTAGAGACTATAGGAACTAAACCCGTAGCCATTGCTTCTAAAGGAGCAACCCCAAACGATTCTCCTTTCTCAGCTAGTGATGGATAACAAAATAGATCGGCATTGCGGTAGGCTTCAGCTAACTTTTTGCTATCAAATATCGGTTCATCGAACTCAATAGGTAATTCTTGAGCTTTTCTTTGTAAGCTATGCAGATAATCTTCTCCACCACCACCTTGGTTCTGCCTGAACGGACCAATAATTCGCAATTTTACATCAGAAAAATCTTGGCATAAGATAGCAAAAGCATTGAGCAAAAGGTGAATACCTTTTTCTGGGTGAATTCTACCTGCATATAGGATAGTTTTATCCTTCCTTATAGAATGGGGTGAAACAGGTGGATAAAACACGCTAGTGTCGATTGGATTAGGAATCACTCGAAGCCGAGAATTAGCAGGTGGGTATTGTGTAGCAATGGCTTCTTGAATGGCTCGCGAAGCGGCTGCAATACGAGTTACACCCACATATAGAAAATACTGACCTTTTGGAAATCGATTGGCATTGATGACAACCTGACCTGCATCAGGACGTAGTGTAGATGCGAAGACAGGTAACCAAAAATCATTGATGACTAAAATGTCAGTACGAGGTAACACTGGCAAGACTAACAAAGCATAAGCCAAGTCTTTGAGTAAATCCCAAGCAATTGAGCGACTTTGAGGAAATCCACTATACCTGAAATACTTTACACCATTGATAATTTCTTGTTGAGGCTGACTGGGGTAAGAGCGGCATACTATGGTTACTTGATGACCCATAGCCACAAATTGTTCAGCCAAACCTTGCCAGAGACGCGGTACTGCTCCTCCTTGTAATGTCGGAACTGGAAACCAGGGACCTGTAACGATAGAAATTTTCATCTTAGACCCTCAGTAAGAAACGTCAAACTGAATACAACTAGGAGGATCACCATGACCCAGAATCCAGTGGTAAACGCTTAACATTTCCTTGGATATAGAATCCCAGGAGTATTTAGTTTCCACTAAATTTCGACCTTTTAAACCCATGACTTGGCGTTCTTTAAAAGACAACTGCATTCCTTCAGCTAAGGCACGAGATAGTGCGTCTTGATTGTTATCTATCCACCAGCCACATTCATAGGTGGATAAATCTTGCCAAGGTGCGTTCTTGGTCGTGACTACTGGAATGGCATGAGCGAGTGCTTCGGCTACAGCAATGCCAAAGTTTTCTGAATAAGTTGGTAAAACAAATAGGTCAGCGTTTCCCAGAGCAGCTGCCTTTTTTTCTCCAGAAAGCATTCCGGTAAAAGTAACTCGCTTCTCTAGGCTTAACTCTGCTGTCAAAGACTCTAGTTTCCTTTGATAGCAAATCTGATCTGGACCAGCAATCAAAAGATGCCAGTCAGGAAACTTGTCCGCTAATTTATACCAAACTTGTAGTAAGTTATTTAAGCCTTTCTTAGGATGAATTCGGGACAAAAAAAGTAGCCATTTTTGATCGGATGTTTTCGGAAATAGTTGTGTCAATATTTCTCTATTTGTTTGCTCGCATAAATCCGGACAATAGACACCATTGGAAATTAAAGCAATCGGCTGTTCAAATCCTAGCCGACGAATAGAAATTACTTCTTCCCAGGAAGTGGCATGAAAAGCAGTCGCATTTTTAAAGTTTTCTTGTTCGTACAAAACCCATGCCAACCATTTCTTTGTTCGGCTGCGCTTTAATGACCACGACTCAATCATGCCTCGGGGAGAAATTACCAATGGCAGACGATTTATCACAGCGGCTTTACGAGCATAAAGATTGGGAAACATCCACAAACCATGGTTGTGAATTAAATCCAATTCGGTTGAGGCTAATTGACACAGAGCATGGCTAGCATTAGGCTGAAATCCTCGTAGATACCTGGTAAGTTGAGTGGCAGGATAGCTGTGTAATTTGGTATCTTCTGCTAAGATTTGGCGACCTTGTTGTTGATAGTCAAGTGTAAGGAGATGGGAGAATACTCCCTGTCCAGCAAGGGCTTGAGCTAAACTGGTGACAGATAAAGCTGGACCTCCTGTAGATTCATTGATGCTTGCTACGACATGGCAGACTCGTGGTTGGTTTACTGCCGTTTCTGGTGTTGATAGAGGGAGGTGTGGAAGTTGTTTAAAAGTCACTGGAATCCCAGCCGAGGTAAAAAAAGCGATATGCTAGCTATAGTGGCTAGCTGAACCACTTATTAATTCAGAAACTCTACGAGTAATCAGGACAAATTTATTCCAATTTGAGGTGACTATGAATAATTGCTAGTTAGAAAAATAATCAAGCGATTATTATGACTTGCACGAAATAAAAATATCGGAATGACTGGGGATTAATTCGCCAAGCTTCTGCTTGAAGCGGTCAAATCCAAACCTGTCGATAACCGCCTGACGTAGTGCTTCAGGTTGATACATGAGTGGATTGGGGTAAGTTCGCTGTAATATCTGGATGAGAGTCTGTGCGATCGCGTCCACATCATCGGGATCGACCAAAGCTCCCAACTCACCATGACAGAGGGCATCAATCGCCCCATCCTGATCGCCCCCCAGTGTAGGTTTACCACAGGCTAGAGCTTCTAAGTAAACGATACCAAACCCTTCTAGTTTGCTAGGCATGGCAAAGACATCACAGAGATTGTAGTAATCGCACAGTTCAGCATCTGGAATAAATCCCGCCAGGGTAACCCAATCTTGTAGTTGACGCTCTCGAATCAACTGTTCGAGTCGGGGACGATCATCGCCTTTGCCGACAATTATGTAGTGAACTTGGGGTAGGGCTTGGCGAATTTGCGAGAGCGCCTCTAGGATTTTTTCATACCCCTTATAGGATTCGCGCCATGATAGGCGGTTAACCGTTAATATAATTGGCTGATCTGGTCTTAATTGATGTCGCTCCAGCAAATGAGTTGGTTTGCGAGTAATCTCAAATCGATGCGGGTCAAATGTATTGGGTAAAATAGATAGTTGGCTAGGGTCAAGGTTTTGTTCTTTGATGAGGCGATCGCGAGTGTAGGAACTGACAGCAAGAATGCGATCGGCGTGATGTAAT
>CAKZMA010000097.1 GCA_937127375.1 uncultured Coleofasciculus sp.
TACCAGATCCCCGATTTCTTGAAGAAGTCGGGGATCTCATTAAAGGTGATTAGAAGCTAAAGGTTGTGCGAATTGTACCTACCCAAATGTCATCATTTCCATCATCGTGATTGGGATTCAAAATCACATAAGCTCCTGGTGTAATCAGGATATTATCCGTCAGCGGATATTGATACTGTGCCTCGATTAAGAAAGAGGTATCTTCATCCTCATCACCGCCATCAACATTAGTCAGTTTAGGTGGCATTCCTCCCATTATTGAAAGTGCTGCACCCTCTTTACCTAGGTCGAGGAATGACACGTTTGCCACCCAAGTCCATAAATCAGCATTATTGTCCTCTAATGGACCAGACTCCGCTTCTGCATCAATGTAACCGCCCCAACCCGCGAGATTAATTGTCGGCGTCAGTCGCCAGCTTCCTTGTATGCCAAAGCGTAAAGCTGAAGTCGCAGCCGTCAAAGTCTCATCTGGGTTATTGGGGTTGGGAAATTGGAAAGGGCGTTTAGCCCGTGGACTACCCGTGCTACCAGAAAGGTTGACATCTTCACCGGGATAGTAGGAATAGCCAAAAGCAAACCCTAGATCTATTTTTTCTCCCAGTGCTAGATTTAACTGAGACATGGCAGTAAAGTCTCCATCAAACACCCCATCCTTATCGAGTGGACTGTTACTTTCACCTGTCAAATACCCCAAATCTAAACTCAGGGAATCGCTAAGCTGAATATTGGCACCCACACCCTGTTCAGCATTATTCCGAAAGACAAAAGGATTGCGGCGATTGAACCGATTTAAAGCACCCGTACCACTACTTTCGAGAATGGGGTTGTGAATTTCTGCGATGTCATTGAAATCAAAGCCATTAGCACCGACCAAAAGCCGGATTTTATCACCCAATGGGAAACGGTAATATAAATCATTGATTTCCACATCATTATCAGAAGCCGCTTCAAACCCTTGACGAGCCATTTCTGTTCCCGTCGCTACATCAAATTCAGGCGTATTTCCTGCTTGTAAGCGAACTCTTAAGCGGTCTTCTCCCATGAAGCTGGTATCAAAGTTTAAACGAGTCCGATGACTGAAGGTAAGATTGTCATCCACATCTTCATCGCTATCCGCTTTTTCATCCCCAAAGGCACTCGCCAGGTTAAAAATAACTTCCCCGTTTAGCTTGGTTGTTGTGGAGAACTGATTGTCTTCCAAGAACGCCACGCGCCCTTCCAGGTTATCTACCCGTGCGCCTAAGGTTGCCAATTCCGCTTCAAATTCCTGAATTAATCGCCGCAGGGTTTCTAACTCGGTTTCATCAAAACCCCCCGTCCCAATTAAACGTTCAATTTGGTTTAAACAGGCATTCAAACCCGCAGCAAATTCGTAACGAGTTAAGGCACGATTCCCCCGATAGGTGCCATCCGGATACCCAGCAATACAACCGTAGCGTTCTACTAAGCTTCGCAGTGCTTCATACGCCCAATCCCCTGGAGACACATCTCGCAGTTGACCCACGCTGGTTACTTGGTCAAGGGATTCGATGCCATTTTCACTACTGTAGCGTTGGATTTGGTCTAATAGTTCCCGATTAGAATCAGCCGTGGTGTTTGTGGAATTCACCGTTGGACTGACATCGGAAGCAATTTGTAAAGAATTAATCTCTACTGGAATTTCTGATAACTGGCGATTGAGTTCTGTAGATTCGCGAGTGCTTGCTGTTGGATTAGGAATCTCTGCATCAGCATTGCTAGTAACAAATAGAGATAGTCCGAGTAGGGCGGGACTGAGTTGCAGTGTTTTCCACACGAGCGTTGATTTCATTGATACACGTTCCTCACACCGAAATAACGGTTAACGGGAAAACTATACAACACCATTACAGCTATTAACAATAACTAAGTAGGGTGGGCAATGCCCACCAGCCTTAATTCAGTACCATTCCACCTACAATGCTTATTAGTTTATTTTTATCTAAAACTGGCGTTAACGCTAATCATAATTATGCCTCATCATCAGAAGTTTTTTTCTCAAACCCTAGCTAGAATAGCAAAGTATCTTCGACTTAAGGTCTGAAGAATCTTTTGAGTTGATACAGTCATGAGCTTTAATCCAGCATATATTTAGACCTTAGCATAGGCAATTACGCAAGCGATCGCG
>CAKZMA010000098.1 GCA_937127375.1 uncultured Coleofasciculus sp.
AGCGAAAATAGTAATACTGCAACCATGAATTTAAATGGAATAACACCGAATAATTCGCCTTGTTTTTAAGTCAATGCTTTAACCCTATACTTAGTTGGGTTTCCTTACGTCAACCCAACCTACAATTTATTTCATGCTCTATTGAGATAAATCACTGATGACTGATTACAGGTAACGTCAGCAACGCATGAGGAACAACTAACACATCCAAATCCTTGCCTAAGTCAGAAGCCACCCTCACTAACGCTTCATCCATCGTCGCGGCTGGAATCATTTTACAAGCTTCCACAACCTCTGGATAATCACTTCCAACAATAATTACCGAATTTTGTTCTAAAACCTTTGCCATGACAAACGCACGTTGTTGACCCGGTGGATACCCATGTTTACGCCCTTCCTGTAGAATCTGTTGTACAGAAGGGATATCTCGCATCGCCGCCAAGAAACGCTGTTCTCCTACTCCTTCACCCACCCCTTCTGGACATTGGGCGGGGATAATAAAATAACCGCTTGGACGCACAACCGGAGTCGGGGCAAAAAACAGATAACTCGCTGCACGACTGGCTTGATAAAGGTTAGCATCTTTGGGAAATCCCACCCCACCAATTACCACATCGTACTGCTGAGAAATCGAAACTTGATTAAAGTTTTTTGCTTGTTTGACCAGTTGTTTATGGGTTTCTATGGGTTCTCCTGCTAATACCGAAACAATCTGTTTTTGATCATCCAGAACCACGTTAATAATAAACCCTAAACCCGCCCGCATCGCCGCTTCTGTCACCGCCTGCTGAAACGGATTTCCCTCAAGTTTACCCAGACGACAATGGGGATGATCGATAAACTCAGGACCATGACTATAGGCAATTAAGGGTTCTCCAGCCGCCCCTACAGCAACGGTTTTACACCCACCCGAATAGCCAGCATATTGATGAGGTTCGACAATTCCAGTCGCGATGAGGATATCGGCATGATAAGCTACTTTATTAACCGATAAAGGGATACCATTAACAACACCTAAGTCTACTAATTGATCTGGGTTTTGCGGTTCATGGTCAATCACCCGATACCGATCAACCACCGCTTGTCCTAACTTCGTCACCTTTTCCACCAGGGTGCTAGGGCGATGCATACCAATCCCGCACAATAGGGTAATATCTTGGTCACGTACCCCAGCTTTTTCTAACTGATGTAATATCGGTGGAATCAATACCTGATCGGGACTATCGCGGGTGATATCCGTAAACACAATACAAACGCGATCGCCTGGATGTGCCAATTGGTCTAAGGATGGGGAATTGATCGGGGTTGAGAGAGTTTGCGCGATCGCACCCTCAACATCTGTCAGGGGTTGGACGGCTTCAGACTTCACTAATGTCCCCCGCATTCCTGGCGGTAAATCAAAGTCTAGAAACGTTTTTCCGTAAGGAACTTGGTACATTTGTCATTTGTCATTTGTCATTTGTCATTAGGATTTGGTACGATTAATCAAATCGGTTCACTCAAAATTAAAAATAGAAGTCAAATCAAGAATAAATTCGGGAAGTACTGATTCCCCTGATAAAATAGAAGATATTGGTTGAGTGGAGAAATTCAACGTTTCCACCTCTCGATCAGGACGGTAAATTGCTGCTAAAGGCGTTTGCGGATCAAGTAACCAACCTAGCCGTAAACCATTGGCAAGATACTCCTCCATTTTGCGTTGCAGGGGGGGGAGGCTATCGGTTTCAGAACGTAACTCAATCACAAAGTCTGGACACAGGGGTGGAAATCGCCGTCTATCTTCCGGAGATAACGCTTCCCATCGTTCTCGCATCACCCAAGAAACATCAGGCGATAGTTTAGCACCATTGGGTAATTTAAAAATAGTCGAGGAATCAAAGACATAACCGAGTCGAGTCTGGCGGTTCCAGATTACCAAATCAGCATTTAAATCCGAATTTCTAATCCCACTTTCTCCACCCGTTGGCGGCATAATAATCAAGTCTCCTTCAGCCGTTAGTTCCATCCGATGTTCTTCATTTGCCATGCACAACTGATAGAATTGCTCATCGGTTAGAGTTACCGTGGTGGGAACATGCAAAGTTATTGCTTCCATGGCTGATCAGGAAAAAGCGTTTAAGAAATGAACCCAACCAGGGCGGGTTAGTTACGTTATCGGTTGTTGCCAAACCTTATCGGTAAAACCCACCCCGACAAATCGGTTTTTCTGATATCTTGCACCGAGAGTCAGTAAGCCTTGACACCCGCCAAGAACTCAAGTTCTTGGCTAAAAGCACAAGTCGTCTAAAGACGACTACAATTCTTATCCAGTCAACTCGATTCTGACTTTCGCTTGGGTTCCTTGGGTTTTAAGCCAAGGCGGTTGGTGAGACGGGTGCAAGATATAAGTTTTTCTGGCTTTCAGCTTAAGTTGACATCAAACAGGGAAAGGAATGATACCATTCCACCTTGTTCGGGTTAAACCCTGGCTAATTCCGGTTCGGGACGCTTGCTATTGCGAATTCCGGTAATCGCTTTGGCGTAATCATCCTGCTTAAACACACCAGAACCAGAAACGATCGCGTTAGCGCCAGCTTCCAAAACTTGCCAGGTGTTGTCGGCTTTGAGTCCACCATCCACTTCAATCCAGGGATCGAGTCCGCGTTCATCGCAGATCTGACGCAACTTGCGAATTTTGGTAAGTACACCCGGAATAAAGCTTTGACCACCAAAACCGGGGTTGACACTCATAATCAACACCAAGTCGCAGACATCTAACACATAGTCAATCAACTCTAAGGGGGTTGAAGGGTTAAGTACCACACCCGCTTGCTTACCCAATTCTTTAATCTGAGTCAGGGTGCGGTGCAAATGGGGGGAAGCGTTATGTTCGGCATGAACCGAAATAATATCCGCCCCGGCTTCGGCAAAATCCTCAACATACTTTTCTGGTTCCACAATCATCAAGTGGACATCCAGAGGCTTTTTCGTCACTGGGCGCAGTGCTTTGACAATCAGAGGACCGATCGTAATATTGGGGACAAACCGCCCATCCATCACATCAACGTGAATCCAGTCAGCACCAGCAGCATCCACTGCCTGTACTTGTTCCCCCAATCTACTAAAATCGGCGGATAAAATGGAGGGGGCAACGACGATGGGTTTTTGGGATTGCGTTTGGCTCATAACTGGTGATACTCTCCTAAGTCCTCTGTTGTGTTAAGTTTTATCTTAACAAAGTCTTTAGCAATCCCCTAATCAAACGTGACCTAATTGACTGAATCGACAAATCTCGCCTCCCAGCCACCGTCATCAATGGCATCAATCCCGATAAAAACCTTAGCAAGGGAAGCTGTGTAGAAACGTTATCATTAGTAGCAATACGAAGTGGCTAAACCCACCCCAATACCCTCACAACTATTTTCAAGTTAGGAGAACCTGCCTTGGCTATGCGGTCGCTGATCAAAAAACTGGGATGGATGATTGGAGGTGTGGGACTCTCTACCCTCACTACCCCAATCCTAGCGTCACCGATCTCGATTGGAGAAGCTGGAATTGATGCATTACGACTCCATGCTTCCCCCTACCACTTGAGAGGTCATAAGATCGCCATTGGTCAGGTAGAAATCGGTAGACCGGGCTTATTTGGCGTTGATAAAGCCGTATCTTGGAATCCCGCGATCGCACTGGAACGAGTCTTTTATCGCGATCGACCCGCGAAAGCGGATACGGATGTGGATACCCATGCAGCAATGGTGGCGGGTGTCATGGTGAGTAAAGATAAAACCTTACCCGGCGTTGCGCCCGGTGCGAGACTCTACGCTTCGGCTGTTGGTTCCCCAATCCGCAGTGGACAGCCGGAAGAATGCCTGTCCTCCCAGCATGTTGCTCTGCAAAATAGTGGTGATGTTCGGGCAATTAACTTTAGTTTTGGCGAATCTCTGCAACGAGATGCCAGAGGATCACAAGCAGCGCTCGATGGCAATGCCCTGTTAACAAAATGTATTGATTGGTCAGCCCGGACTCATAATGTTCTCTACGTGATTGCAGGAAACCAAGGCAAAGGGGGGATTCCCATCCCTACCGATCACTATAACGGGATTACTACAGCTTATACCACTCAACGACAAGGACAATTTGCCAAGGTAGACTTTGCCAACTTGAGTGATCTGCCAGAGGGAATTGGTCGGCGTTTAATTCAACGGGAAATTAACCAGGGAACTCGTCGTGCGATTAATTTAGTCGCGCCAGGAAGTCAAATATTAGTCTACGACCTGGATGGAAAAATTGTCGAAGTGAGTGGGACAAGTTTCGCCGCGCCTCATATTACCGCCTCAGTCGCCCTGATTCAAGAATTTGGCGATCGCCAACTCAACGCCAATCAACCCCAATGGACAACCGATTCGAGACGCCATGAAGTGATGAAAGCGGTGCTACTCAACTCTGCTGACAAAATCCAAGACGAGGGGGATGGGTTGCATCTGGGAATGAGTCGCACCCTGTTGAGTAAAGATAATTACACCTGGGTAGAATCGGATGCTTATCTCAATGCCAAAATTCCCCTTGATATGCAAATGGGAACCGGACACCTCAATGTTTTCCGCGCCTATCAACAATTTAGTCCCGGTCAGTGGGGTTACACGGAAGCTGTACCGCCTGTGGGTTGGGATTATAGTTCAGTTAAGAGCGAATCGTTCCAGGATTATGTCTTAGAAAAACCGTTAAAGGCAGATAGTTATGTGGCGCTGACACTGGCGTGGGATCGGTTGGTTGAGTTAAACGATGAGAATGGAAATGAGGTGTATGATGTTGGCGAAAGTTTTCGCGATCGCGGATTAAATAATCTCGATCTTTACCTAATACCTCTTGATGAAAATGATACCCGTAAAAGTGCCTGCGCTTCTGTAAGTGAAGTGGATAGTGTGGAACATATATTCTGTCCCGTTCCGGTTTCAGGTCGCTATAAAATCCGGGTTCAATATCGTCAACAGGAAAATGAAAACTCTCAACCTTACGCCTTAGCCTGGTGGACAGTACCAGACCGATAGAGTTTTGCCTATTGTGTAGGGGCGGGTTTCACTATTATCGTGTATTATCTCACCCAGATGTGAATAAACCCGCCCCGACCAAGGTTTAAATTGAGAAATAAACTGAATAGTCAGTGGAAAAAGTGGGGAGACTAAGCAAATTGAGCGGATTCCTATTGTTAATACCAAATCCGGCTTAGCTACCCCCGTTATAACCCAGTCCGCGCAGGCGGACTTAGTTTGTGTAGCAGCGATTTCAATCGCCGCATCTTGCTGATTCGTTACCAAAATAGCAACCTGCGGAACACCTTTAACCCAAATCGGTCATCCTTAAACAGAACATGGGTTATCGAGGTATACTAATGAATCAACAGACACTCCGTCGCACTGGGATTATCGCCGCATGTATTATTTTCGCCGGATTACTAGCCGGATTAATCAGCAAAAAAATCAATGCCCAAAACGCCCCAAACCCTCAAAAGCCAGAGTTAACCGCACAGCAACCCAACCCATCTGTGGATACCCAAATCGTTGAAGCTAATACCAAATTTGGCTTTAAATTATTTTCTGAGATTCTTCAGCAAGATAGCAATAAGAACGTTTTTATCTCGCCAACCAGCGTCGCGATCGCGCTAGCCATGACCTACAATGGGGCAAGTGGTGAAACCCAAGCGGCTATGGCAAACGCGCTAGAACTCCAAGGAATGAGTCTGTCAGAGGTTAACCAGGCAAATGAAGCATTAAAAACTACCTTAGAAAACGCCGACTCTGATATTCAGCTTTCCATCGCCAACTCGCTTTGGGCAAAACAAGACATTTCATTTAAACCCGAATTCCTGCAACGTAATCAGGAATTTTATGATGCTCAAGTAACTGACCTAGACTTTGCTAACCCTGAAGCTAAACGCATCATCAATAACTGGGTCAAGGAAAATACTAATGGCAAAATACCGCAAATTATTAGCGACATCCAACCCGACGATATTCTATTTTTGATCAATGCCATCTATTTTAAAGGCAACTGGATGGAGCAATTTGACAAAGATCAAACGGTAGATCGTCCCTTTTATTTAGCCGATGGGACTCAGAAACAACACCCGATGATGTCTCAATCGGGAGAGTATCAATATTATGAAGATGACAGCGTACAAGCCATCAGCTTACCTTACGGTAAAGGACGCCTAAGTTTCTATGTCTTCCTCCCCCGTGAAACTGTGAGTCTAGATACCTTTGAGCAGCAACTCACTCCAGAAAACTGGCAACAATGGATGAATCAGTTCGGTAAACGGGATGGCTCAATTGTACTACCTCGCTTTAAATTAGAGTACGAAATTCAACTCAACGAAGCCCTAAAAGCCTTGGGGATGGACGTTGCTTTTGAGCGTCGGGCTAATTTTTCTAATATGACAGAGGCAGATGTTTTAATTAATCAAGTCAAACATAAAACTTTTGTCGAAGTGAATGAAGAAGGCACAGAAGCGGCAGCAGCGACTTCTGTTGGCATAGTTCCCACCTCTGCGACTATTCCCCAAACCCCCTTCGAGATGGTGGTTGACCGTCCCTTTTTCTGTGCGATTCGCGATAATCAAACAGGAACAATTTTATTCATGGGTTCCATTCGAGAACCCAAATAGAAACCAGAAATATCAATGTAGCTTGCTGAATAAATCTTTGAACCCGTTTTAACGGGTTTAAGCTTTAAGCCAGAACTTTAGTTCTAGGCTCAAGGCTCGTTCCTAGGCTCAAGGCTCGTACCATCCAGGTTAGAGTTGTTATTTTTGGATAAATTAGTAGAAAATAGGGAAATACTCGAAAGCGTGATCAGGATGAGGAAATAACAATGGGAACAGCAACTCTTATCCCAGACAAATTCTCACTGGACGACTTTATGGTCAATCCGCCTGAGAAAATGGAGTGGGTAAATGGTCAACTGGTGGAAAAAAACGGTATGACACTCAGACATGGTGAAATTCAACTGAAGCTAGGTCGTTACTGGGACGATTACAAAAACTCCAGTGGACAAGGTGGAAAAGTTTATACTGATGTGCCTTGTCGCACCAATAAGCAGGGACGTTCTCCTGATGTGGCATATTTGACCCCGGAACTGGTGGCGCAGTTTGGTAATGTAGCTACGTTACCTCAGAGTTTTCCCTTGTGTGCTGAGATTGTTTCGCCAACGGATATAGCCGAGATGGTGTTGCTCAAAGCCCAGGAGTATTTAGAGTCAGGGGGTGAAGAAGTTTGGCTGGTGTTTCCGGAGAGTCGCTGGGTGATGGTGATGACGGAAAATCAGGGGTTGATGTTTACATCGGGTCAAATGGTGAGGACACAGAAAGCCTTACAGGGTTTTACCGTGTCCGTGGATGAGTTGTTGGCGTAAAGGGCATCCTTTCCCATCCCC
Source organism: uncultured Coleofasciculus sp. (assembly GCA_937127375.1). GTDB lineage: Bacteria > Cyanobacteriota > Cyanobacteriia > Cyanobacteriales > Coleofasciculaceae > Coleofasciculus. Next base: position 7,408 of record CAKZMA010000098.1, read on the forward strand.
GCATCTTTCTCTATACACTATGGAAGTAGGCGTTTTGCCAGCGTCACTCGTATCCTAGAAAAGAGTTCTTGCGTACTTGAAGGAGCATCAGTTATTATGGCGGACTTGGGAAATTTGTTTCAAAAAGCGTTTTATCTTGGCGTTGGTTTAGCCTCTTATGCCAGTGAGAAAGCTGGGGGAAGAATCGGGGAACTGCGAACTCAAGCTCAACAACTGGCGGATGAACTGGTTGCTCGTGGTGAAATGACCACTGAAGAAGCTCGCAAGATGGTTGATGATATGGTGCAACAAGCTCAACAGCAGCAGCAATCAGCTCAACCTCCCCAACCTGACAAGACGGGAACTGAACCCCGCCGGATTGAAATTATTTCTGACGACGAGGAGCAAACCGCTAGCGAAGAGCAGAATATTGACGCCATGCGCCAACAGGTTCAAGCGATGCAAGAGGAACTACGTCGGCTCAAGCGGGAATAAGTGGCTCA
>CAKZMA010000099.1 GCA_937127375.1 uncultured Coleofasciculus sp.
AACTGAGGACGAAGTTATAGAAGAAGAATCCACTTTTGACTCAGAGACTGATCTTGACTCGGTAGTCGAGTAACACGAACTCACAGAAGACAAAAGGTTGTTTATGACAAGACGTTGACTATCTCATGTCAAGTAAAATCATCAGGCAACCTTTTATAGTTAATCGTAGGGGCGCACAGACGTGCGCCCTAACGTTAATAGTAACAAGCCGTTCTATTTCTAAGGGTATCAATTTAAGGCTGAATTATCGTCCGCATTACAATCGCAGCTATTTTGCACGAAAACTGGCTCAACCTTGAGTCAAACCTAAATTTACACATCTCCCTCTGAGGTAGGTTGACCTCAATCGTTTCAGCCTCTAATTTAACTCTATTGTCAAATTAGAGGCTGAATATCGGATGAGACGAAATTTAATCTACGGCATTCTACTGGTAACGTTTGCTATCCTAACTTACCTATTTGCACCGCAACCGCAGCCAGCATCCGCCTGCGCCTGTTGTGTTGATGCAGGAACCTGGGATCAATACTCGCAAGACGTCGGAGACTACGAACTCAAAACCTTCAATGAACTCCAATTTGCCTCCCAAGCCGAACTTTACATGACTCCTGCGGGATTAAGCATTATTGAAGGACTGGGTGAGCCATCACCTCCTTATACAATATCACGATCAATCAATGGCAGAAATTGGAATTTCCAGTTCACTGATGACCAAGGGCGAACCGGAAATCTTTCCTTCTCCTATCCCCCAACTGTGACTCATTTTCGCAGTTCTCTCGGTAGTCAATTGGAAAGACCCGTTACTGTTTACAAAGAATACCGCGCTGAGGGGAAACTTTCTGGTAACGGGATTTTTGCTCCGGGAATAACTGATAATACCCGGTTCAAACTCATCTTACAGAGTACGGGAAATAGATGTATGAGTTCGGAACAATTTGATAGTTGGCGTTTGAATGTTTCTGGACCCGAAGCAGAGTACGCATTTTATGGCAGTTTGAACTGAATTTTGTAGTTTTCGGTTTTGTTGGGCGCACGGAGCGTCATTGGTGTCAACCTAGAGTGAAAAGTAGGGGGAGCGGGGGAAGCTATGTAGAGACGTAGCATGCTACGTCTGGAAGCTGGGGGAGATAGTAGCTGCTGGCGTTATTTCTGCCTTCTTGCACTACGGTTTGGTGGTTCATTCAGAACTGCCAAATCCTCCACCCCCAGGCGTCTCAATCACAAACACATCTCCCGCATCCATTTCCACAACCGCTGTATTTCCTAATTCCTCAACCGTTCCATCCTGACGTTCCACATAATTCTTCCCCACAGCACCCGTTTCACCCCCCTGTAATCCAAAGGGTGCAACAACTCGATGTCCCGATAACATTGCGGCTGTCATCGGTTGCAAAAACCGTATCCGCCGAATTACACCATTCCCTCCACAATGCTTCCCCTTTCCACCACTATTTCCGCGAATCCCAAACTGTTCTAATACTACCGGAAACCGCCATTCTAAAACTTCTGGGTCCGTTAAACGAGAATTGGTCATGTGGGTATGTACTGCATCTGCGCCATTAAACTCTATTCCAGCACCAGAACCACCACAAATGGTTTCATAATATTGATAATTTTCATTACCAAAGGTAAAATTATTCATCGTCCCTTGAGATGCTGCCATTACCCCTAAAGCCCCATATAGCGCATCGGTAATCACCTGGGATGTTTCCACATTCCCCGCCACAACCGCCGCCGGATAATCGGGATTTAATAGACAGCCTTCGGGAATAATTATATCGAGGGGTTTAAGACATCCAGCATTCAGGGGAATATCATCATCGACTAAAGTTCGGAAGACATAGAGAACCGCCGCTTTACATACCGCAGCCGGGGCATTAAAGTTATTCGATAACTGGGCGGATGTCCCGGTAAAATCAATCGTGGCACGGCGATTGTCCCGGTCAATACGAATGGCAACTTGAATCTGTCCGCCTGTATCTAAGTTATAGGTAAAGTTGCCATCTTTGAGCACATCAATGACACATCGCACCGACTCTTCGGCATTATTTTGGACGTGACCCATATAGGCTTGTACGGTGTCTAATCCCGACTGTTTCACCATTCGCCGCAACTCTTGCACGCCTTTTTCATTGGCAGCAATTTGGGCTTGTAAGTCGGCGATATTTTGAGTGATATTTCGCACCGGATAGGTGCCAGATAGGAGTAATTCGGATAATTCTTTTTCGCGGAAACGTCCGGATTCTACTACCTTAAAATTATCGAGTAATACTCCTTCTTCGTCTACAGTTGTGCTATCCGGTGGCATCGAACCGGGAGTAATTCCGCCAATGTCCGCATGGTGTCCCCGTGAGGCGACGTAGAACAAGGGTGACGGATTTTTATCCCCCCTCGCCCCCCTTTGAAAGGGGGGTTTATTTAAGTCAAGGGAGGATGTATTTGTGGGTTTTGTCGAAGATTTGCTCGTTTGATCAATCGTATCGGTAATCCCGCTTTCGCCTAGAAAAACTGGGGTAATTACCGTGACATCAGGTAAGTGTGTCCCACCATTATAGGGATTATTAATCGCATAAACATCTCCCGGTTGGAGACTATCGCCATACGCCTCAATTAAACTGCGAACGCTTTCACTCATTGAACCTAAATGCACGGGAATATGAGGGGCATTAGCAACGAGTTGTCCTTGTCCATCAAAAATAGCACAGGAAAAATCTAAGCGTTCTTTGATATTGACGGAGTAACTGGTATTTTGCAGGGTAGTTCCCATTTGTTCAGCTATGGAACGGAATAGATTATTAAAGATTTCCAGCGTCACCGGATCAGGGTGGTAAAGGTTGGATTGTTGATTGTTGATTGTTGATTGTTGATTGTTGACTTTTGATGGTTTGGTTTTCTTTAAAATTAAATGATTCCGTTCGGTTACTTCGGCTTGCCAACCCGGTTCAATGACATTGGTTCCCGTTGTTTCAATAATTAATGCCGGGGCGGCAATAGAGTCTCCAGGTTGTAACTCGTCTCGCTTAAATACAGGGGTTTCCTGCCATGCATCGGCAGTATACATCTGCACTTTAGCGACAGGTTGCGGCGGTTGTGATCGGTGACGCTGAATCACGGGTTCTTCTGGCACATCCATTGGCTGGATTACTTCCACCGATACCGAGTCCACAATTAGGGCTTTCTCTTCGACAACAAAACCATATCGTTGCCGATGCGCCTCCTCAAATTGCTGTCGCATTTCAGCCACGCTACCGAAATCGATAATTAATGGTGAGTCGGTTCCCTGATATTTCAAATGGGCTTTGCGAATAATTTCACTATCAATTGGCGTGGATTCTCCGATCTGAGTCGTGGCAATTTCTTCTTGTCCGCTGGCTATTAACTCGGTGAATATTTCCTCCAATGGGGCAATATCTGATGTCCCTACCGATAGCAATTCCTCCGTTAATTTGGCTTCTACCGAACGTTCCCGCAAGGTTCGCACATCTGCCAATCCCATCCCGTAAGCCGATAATACCCCCGCATAAGGATGAAGAAATACCTGTTTCATCCCCAACGCATCAGCAATTAAGCAGGCGTGTTGTCCCCCTGCGCCGCCAAAGCAACACAAGGTATAGTTGGATACATCATAACCTCGTTGTAAGGAGATTTTTTTGATTGCATTTGCCATTTTTTCGACGGCAATGGCTAAGAAGCCGGCGGCGACGGCTTCGGGTGTGCGGTTATCTCCAATATCTGCCGCCAATTGACTAAATTTATCTCGCACCACCTGGTCATTTAAGGGTAAATTGCCATCAAGTCCAAAGACTTTCGGAAAGAACTCCGGCTGTAATTTCCCTACCATGACATTGCAATCGGTTACGGTTAATGGACCCCCCTTAGAATAAGCAGCAGGACCCGGATTTGCCCCCGCCGATTCGGGTCCAACTCGATACCGCGCCCCATCAAATTTTACGATTGAACCGCCACCTGCTGCTACGGTATGAATGGACATCATCGGGGTGCGTAATCTAACCCCCGCAATCTCGGTTTCAAAGGTGCGTTCGTATTCGCCGTTGTAATGGGCGACATCGGTAGAGGTTCCGCCCATATCAAAACTGATAATCTGATCAAATCCGGCTAATTGACTGGTTTGTACTGCGCCAACAATACCCCCCGCTGGACCGGATAAAATACTGTCTTTTCCCTGAAATGTGCGGGCGTCTGTGAGTCCACCGTTGGACTGCATGAACATTAATCGAATGGATTGTTGAGTGTTGATTGTTGATTGTTGATTGTTTCTTTCTCCGGCTAACTGACTGGAAACTTGGTCAACATACCGCCGCAGAATCGGGGATAAATAGGCATCGACAACAGTAGTGTCACCCCGACTAACTATTTTCATCAATGGTGTGACGTCATGGGAAACTGAGATTTGAGTAAATCCGATCGCACTGGCTAAGTTGGCAAGTTCTTGTTCGTGGCTGGGATAGCGATAGCCATGCATTAAGACAATGGCACAACTGCGAATTCCGTTATCATAAGCGGCTTGTAACGCTTGGCGAGTGGCGTCTATCTGCACCGGAATGAATTCCTCGCCGTGGGCGCTGTAGCGTTCCTCGACTTCAATCACCCGTTCGTAAAGCATTTCTGGCAAGATAATCTCACGGGCAAATATATCGGGGCGGTTTTGATAGCCGATGCGGAGAGCATCTCGGAAGCCTTTGGTGATCATTAGAACAGTGCGATCGCCTTTTCTCTCTAGTAACGCATTGGTGGCTACGGTTGTCCCCATTTTCACGGCGTCAATCTGTTCGGTGGGAATCGCTGCATCGGCGGAAAGTCCCATCACTTCGCGAATTCCCTGTACTGGCGCATCAGTGTAGCGATCGGGGTTTTCTGAGAGTAGCTTATGAATGACTAATTGCCCATCGGGGCGACGCGCCACAATATCGGTAAATGTGCCACCGCGATCGATCCAAAATTGCCAGCCGTTATTAGATGTCATGGGTCTATCCTTGATTAGATGTTATAGGTCTATTACTGATCCCGGATTTCTCAC
>CAKZMA010000100.1 GCA_937127375.1 uncultured Coleofasciculus sp.
GGAGCAAAAATCAGCAGGTTGGGTAGCGCGTCTGAGAACCGTCAGTTCCTGGGAAGAAGTGCCAGTTAATGCGTTGAAGCTAGACTGAGGAGTTTGTACAGCCTTTCAATTTCGCAATAAGGGTGTTACCGACAACACCCTTACAAGCATCAAACAAGTGAAAGGATCAGACAATGAAGAAAACAAATATATTATCTCGTTTATTTTATAAATTGTATATTTTATCTTCTCCTAGCTCACCTAAACTGTTCTGTCCTAATGAAGAAGATATTTATTTAGTTTCTTATCCCAGATCGGGCAATACTTGGATGCGAGCTATGTTAGCTCATATCTTATATGGAGATTCTGGAACAAGTATTAAAGATCTTCAGTATTATATTCCAGATATTCATGTAAAAACCTACTTAAATGAAGTTATTGATACGGATCAGCATATTATAAAAAGTCATTACCAGTACTATAGTTCACCTAAGCAGTGTCAAAAGAAATACAAGCGAGTGATTTATTTAATTCGAGATCCTAGGGATGTCGTTTTGTCTTTTTATCGATACCATAAAAAACTTTATGATTATCAGTGGGAGTTTAATGAATTTGTATTGGATTGGCTAAATGGTAGGATTTGGCCAAGCTCGTGGCAAGAACATGTAAATTGCTGGACAGGAAACAGCAAACATGAACTAGGATTTGACTTGCATTGTATTCGATATGAAGACCTACTGTCAGATGTTAATCATGAACTGATTAAACTAGCCAATTTCCTGGGGATTAATGTGACAAAAAAATCTGTACAGTATGCAGTGGAATCAGCATCTGTTGAAAATATGCGTTTGAAAGAAAAACAAGGAATGAGGGCTGATGAGATAGCCGATGGCTTTCAATTTATTGGCTCGGCAACTTATAAACAATGGGAAGGAAAAATAACAGCTAAACAAGTTGATTTAATTATTCAGTATGCTGAAGAACCGATGAAGCGATATGGATACTTATAAAATTTATGTTTTTGTTAAAATTAATATCTATTAATTCTCATGCAATCAATCATAAATCTTGATCAATTACCACCATCATTTACGGAATATGAATGGCCTTGGTCTACACCAACTATATCCGTACCTAATCAAATACCTAATAGTCATGAATATCCGAGAATTAGCATTATTACTCCCAGTTATAATCAAGGACAGTTTATCGAAGAAACGATTCGGTCAGTCCTGCTACAAAATTATCCGAACCTAGAATATATCATTATTGATGGTGGAAGTACAGATAATTCTGTTGAAATTATTCGGAAATACGAACCTTGGCTTAACTATTGGGTTAGTGAACCAGATCAAGGTCAATCTGATGCGATTCAAAAAGGATTTAATTTATGTACAGGTGTAATCTGGAATTGGTTGAATTCGGATGATATTCTTGAACCGAATGCCTTATATAATATTGCCATTGCCTATCAAACTAATTCTGAGGCGACAATTTATAGTGGACAGTTAACTGTTTTCGGTCAAGGAGAATCAATGTTAGCACCTAGATGTTTTCAAACACTTAATGATTTGGTCTGTGTATGGGAAAAATGGGCAGTTCCTCAACCTGCTATCTTTATGAATCGAAAAAATTGTATAGAAGTTAATGGATTGAATACATCACTTGACTATGGTATGGACTATGATTTGTATTTGCGTCTAGCGTTACTTCCTGAATTCAATGTTCACAATATCGAAGGATTGATTGCAAAAATTCGCAGGCATCCAAGCTCAAAAACAGTTAGTCAACAAATTTATTTTAGACGTGAAATTTTAAAAGTATTTGATAGTTTTGTTAATAAAAATTATTGTAGTTTGCCATTGAAATGGAAAAGATCTAGATTTCTTTTTGAATACATTTCAGCTTTAAAATTAAACCAAGACACTAACTCGTTGTCGTCGTTCTTCATGATCACAATGCCTTATTGGAAAGAAGTCTGGAAATATCGCTATTTTTGGGGGACGCTCTATCAGAGAATTAAAAATAAAATATTGTTAAATTTATAATTGCTTTATCAAGGCAAATCTGTATTTTTGGAATAAAACAATGCTCGAAAAAATTAAAAACAAAATCCATTATAAATTAATTGTTTTTTTAGAAAAATATACTAACTACAATTCATTAACTATAATTCTTGTATTAAGTAAACAACCTCAGTTATACTACCTATACTTTTCTTCTATAGATCCGAGATTTCCTGAGTTAGCTATTCGTCGAAATACGCAACTAGTTATTGAAGGCTTTCCTCGATCAGCTAATACGTTTGCTGTCGTTGCTTTTCAATATGCCCAACCTGTCAAAGTAAGAATTGCTCACCATCTACATATACCGGCACAGGTTATTAGAGCAAAGAGATGGGGGATACCTGCAATAGTTTTGATCCGTAAGCCTAAACAGGCGATAGCTTCTTTAATTGTACGTAATCCAACCCTAAAAATTAACCAGGCATTCAGATGGTATATTTCTTTTTATGAAACGCTTAGCCAATACAAGTCAGCCTATATACTAGCCACTTTTGAACAAGTGATAGAAGATTATTCGATAGTTATTCAACGGGTGAATGAAAAATTTGGAACTAGCTTTATTCCTTTTACTCCAACCGGGTTGGATCTGAAATCAATTTTCGCTAAAATCAACACCATTGAACCGACACTCAAAAAACAATGTACTCCTTCATCTAAAAAAGATGAAATAAAAAATCTAATCATTCAAGACTTTGAGAATCATGACCATTGTTTTTTGTTGAAAAAAGCCGAAAATCTTTATCAAGAGATCATTAAAATGTCATAAAATATTTTAAACGAGTTAACTGAGAACAGTATAACCTCCGCGATTAAATCAACTAGATGCAAGTCTTACATATTAATCAATCTGATATTACAGGTGGAGCCGCGATCGCAGTCCATCGTCTCCATCAAGGTTTACTGGCTCAAGGTATTGATTCCAGGCTGTTGGTCGATATCGTCACAACCAGTAGCGATCGCGTAGCGGCAACACCACCCAGACGTCGATGGGACTATCAAATTCGTCGCTTGACTAAGCCTCTAGGCTTCAACGATATTCACCTAACCAGTACGTTTGAGATTACCAAGCACCCTTTTTATCAAGCTGCTGACGTTCTCCACTTTCACAACCTCCATAGCGGCTATTTTAACTATTTAGCCCTACCATCATTAACCAAAAGCAAACCAGCAATTTTGACCCTACATGATATGTGGAGTATTACTGGACATTGTGCCTACAGTTTTGACTGCAATCGCTGGAAAATAGGTTGCGGGAACTGTCCCTATCCTGATACTTATCCACCTATCCAGAGAGACAACACTCGTCTAGAGTGGAAGCTGAAGAATTGGGCATATAGCCACTCCCATCTAGTTGGAGTAGTGACAACGAGTCACTGGTTGGCTGAACAAGCGAAGCAGAGTATGCTAGGACGTTTCCCCGTTCATCACATCCCCTATAGTATTGATACCCAAGCCTATCAGCCACTCGATCCTGAAAAGTGTCGCTCTCTACTAGGTATAGCTACGGGTAAAAAAGTCCTTATGTTCGGCGCACAGAGTCTGACGAATCCCCGCAAAGGCGGGGATCTACTGCTAAAAGCCCTTTCGGGTTTACCCGACTCTCTCAAAAGCGAAATAGTTCTGCTGATTATGGGTAATGGGGGTGAAAAAATGGCAGAGTCTTTGGGGATACCCAGCCTAAACCTCGGCTTTGTTAGTAGCGATCGCCTTAAAGCCATTGCCTATTCAGCAGCAGACTTATTTCTGTTCCCTACCCGTGCTGATGCCTTTGGGCTAGTCGCCCAAGAAGCAATGGCTTGTGCTACACCCGTTGTTGCCTTTAAAGTAGGTGGTGTTCCAGATATCGTTCGTCCAGGGATGACCGGCTACTTAGCTCAACCCGATAATGCATTAGATTTCGGCACGGGTATTGTCCAACTTTTAGAAGACCAAGGGTTACGCGATCGCTTGGGGCAACAGAGTCGTGAGATAATATTGGAGGAATATGCTTTAGAACTCCAGTCTCAACGATATTTACAGCTATATGAAAAAGCGTTACTATACTGAAGATGAATAGCTCGGTCTAAGAGACTTTTTGTAAAGGATATTATTTTGTAAAGAATCAATGAGAGATTGTTACAATCTTATAGATTGTATTGTCGTTAAGGAATTATGCGGATTAGGCTCTAAGCAGAGAAATATAGGCTAGAAATAGTGTAACGGAACGAATAAACATGGCTAAAATTACAGGAACTGATGGTAATGATATTTTAAACGCCTTGGCACAAGGTTTTAGTTTAGAGGATAACCTAATCATCGGCGGTCTAGGAGATGATACCCTAATTGGGGGCAGGAGCAATGATCGACTGATCGGAGGAATAGGTAGCGACATTATGAAGGGGGGGTTGGGCGATGATCAATATACAGTTGATGCCGATGATAACCCCAATGATCTCGTTGAAACCGCAGGGGCAGGATTTGATACGGTTGTTTCTCCTATCAGTTGGACACTAGGGAATAACTTTGAAAGATTAGTGCTGATCGGAACTGCACTCAACGGTACAGGTAACAACCTGAATAACCAAATCGTTGGCAATGCAGAAGATAACACCCTTGATGGGAGAGGAGGTGATGATTCCCTGAATGGTTATCAAGGCAATGACATCCTGATTGGGGGAGCAGGCAATGATAAGCTGAATGGGGGAGAAGGCAATGACGACATGACGGGTGGAGTCGGAGATGACTCCTACTTTGTAGATAACTTGTCAGACCAAGTTAATGAGAATTCTGGGCAAGGCAACGATGCTGTCTTTGTTGTTAATGCTGCTGCCAGTGGCTATACGTTGGCGGCAAATGTAGAGCGTCTGTTTCTGCGAGAAGGCGTGAGCAATGGTAACGGGAACGAGCTTGACAATTATATTCAAGGAAATTCAGGTACCAATATCCTAACAGGTGGTGCAGGTAATGACTTCCTCAATGCTCTGGCTGGCGCGGATGAAATGACAGGAGGGACT
>CAKZMA010000101.1 GCA_937127375.1 uncultured Coleofasciculus sp.
AACGGAAGTAGGGGGTGAGGGGAGAGTTAGGTTTGGGAAAGCGGAGTGGGATTAAGTCATGAACCATGATCACGTAGCGACATTTTTTGTCAATGGGAGCTTCAGGAATGGGGGAAAACAGCAACTGAGATTTCAACTGTTGATAAATTTTGGGCAACTGTAATTGAGTCCATAGTAAACGGCGGAGATGACCTTTTAGTCCTTGTTCTGGAGTTTGACCAGGAGGTGTCTTGTAACAGTCGTATGAGGCGAGGGTTTGAGAAATCAAAAGAGTTGGCGAAAGATGGCGTAACTGTGGCAGTAGGTTGAAGGCATAAGTACTAATTCCTGTTGGCTGACGCATTAAAAAGGAAAGGTTAATAAGTAGTTTTGTCTGTGACATAGCTCAGTTAAAATAGACAGCAACTGTCATACAAATTTGTTTAAGCTAAACCTTTTTGAAACTTGTATTAATCAACTCAGTCAAACTGGATTGGTATAGTATTAAGCCGCAATTTCCCAACCCAGGCCAAGTGACCCTGATTTATGATTTTTGGTTTAGACCACAGTTTGAATAAATTGCTTGATTATTTCATCCCAGGAATAGATTGCATCCTTGGAGATTTGGGTTCGGTTATAGTTAAAGGCTTCTTTTAGCGCTTGCTGAATGCTGAGAGCATCTCCAGGCTGGTAGTAACAAAAATTAGATCGAGAAGACTGCAAATATAGTGGAGCAATAATCGGCAATTGACAGTAAGTATATTGAATGATTTTTAGGCTATTGGTCATAGATTCCATGCCGGGACGGTAGGACAGAGTCTGCAAACCAATGTCGGCATATTTGATGTAGGGAATGGTTTGTTCAAAGGGTAACTCTCCATACTTAATGATATTTGGGCGATCAGGTAAGTTGTTGATGGAACCGATAATGTGGAAATGCCAACCTGGAAAAAGCTGGCTGGCGTGAGCGAGAAAATTGTGATCAAAATTGGAGTTGCCGACAAAGATTAGGTTAGGATGGTTCGACGATGGATAAGGATTGACATACTCTTGTTCAAATAGCTCTGGACGAATTCCGTGAACGTTTAGTCTTAGCTGAGGAAGTCCCTCAAAAAGACGGTAAATGGGCTGACTGGGGACACTCACCAGGTCAAACTTTCCTGCAATATGCTGTTCGGTTTCCAAAACAACGGGGTGGTTGCCCAATAGACGTAGATCATCAGAAACTCGGTAAATAAACTTGGCATGGGAATTGAGCTGTTTGAATCTCTCAAATAGAAGCAAAGCTGGTGTACTTTCAAAGATAATTAGGTGGCTCTGAGAAATGATTGGCTCTATGGCTTTTAAGGGAAACTTACTGTAGCCGTAGAATAAACGGTGACAGAGTTGATTGAGGAATTTCAGGCGTAAATTTGCCGGATGCCAAGGGGTAAACCAGACATAACTCCACATCCCTTGATCAACTTGGATCAGTCGGTTGGCTTCTTGTAGCACAGGATAAGCCAAACGGTAATCTTGACGAATAACCGATAACCAGCTAATTGGTGCTGTAAAAAAAATAACCTCCCAACCCAGGCGGTGTAAGGCATCAGCCAGCCAGTGAAAGCCAGCTTTGCGCTTGGAGTGCCAGTAGTGACCCGTAACTAAAATTGCCCGTTTCATGGTTAATGACAGAATGCCGAATGGGGCTGAATACACTGAGGTTTACACCTTGTTTGACTCTAGACGTGGGAATAATCCTTTGTGTTGCTGTTGATGGTGAAATTTATGATACGCTATGCATCGAGGTATTATGGCTGATCGTAACTGTCGGGAGGAATAATCTGTGATCCAATAGTCAGAAAGCAGTGCAAACGAGTTAAAGTGTCCTCAATGAGGGAGTGAACGACCCGAAAGAGTCTAATAACAATCCTTCAGTTTAACTGCTCTAATTCAAAACTATGGCACTGAAGTAGATGATTGATAAGCCTCCAGCCTTAATAAACCTGCAAAGCAAAATTGAAGCCCATACTGCCGTGGTTGGTGTTGTGGGTTTGGGATATGTCGGGTTGCCCTTTGCCGTTGAAAAAGCCAAGGTGGGCTACCAAGTGCTGGGCATTGAGCAGAATCCCCGGAGAGCGGAGCAAGTGAATCTGGCACAAAACTATATCACAGATGTTAACGATGACGATTTAAAAAAGGTGGTCATCAGCGGCAAACTGCAAGCCGTTGTCGGCTTTAACCGAGTGTCGGAAATGGATGTGATTGTAATCTGTGTACCTACGCCGCTGACCAAAAATCTGACCCCCAACCTCAGCTATATCGAGAATGTGACTCAAGCAATTGCCCAGCATTTAAAACCCGGACAGTTGGTGACATTGGAATCCACAACTTATCCAGGAACAACCGATGAAGTGATGAAACCGTTGCTGGAACAAACCAGTGGCTTAAAGCAAGGTGAGGATTTCTTTGTTGCTCATTCCCCAGAACGGGTAGACCCCGGCAATCAAAGGTATACGACCAAGAATACCAGTAAGGTGGTTGGTGCTTCTGACCCCTATTCCTTGGAAGTCGCCACATTATTCTACAAACAAACCATTGAACATGTCGTGCCAGTCAGCAGTGCGAAGACGGCTGAACTGGTTAAGGTGTTTGAAAATACCTTTCGTGCGGTCAATATCGCTTTAGTGAATGAGCTAGCCTTATTGTGCGATCGCATGGAGTTGAATGTCTGGGAGGTACTTGATGCTGCCAATACCAAGCCCTTCGGAATTATGCCATTTTATCCTGGACCGGGTGTAGGGGGTCATTGTATCCCCCTTGATCCTCACTACTTGGAATGGAAGGCGAAGGAATTTAATTTTGAAACTCGCTTTATTGCCCTAGCCGGTGAAATTAACCGCCGTATGCCTGAATTTGTCCGAGAAAAGGCGTGGCGGGTGCTGAATCGATTGGGGATTGCTCCGGCGAAGGCGAAGGTGCTGGTGGTGGGAGCGGCGTATAAAAAAAATTTGGCGGATTGGCGCGAGTCGCCAGCGACTATCGTGATTAGTTATCTCTGGGCGGATGGGGTGGATGTTGTTTATCATGACCCCTATGTCCCGGAGATTGAAGTCGCCGGAGAGACATTTAGGTCAATTGAACTGACGGATGATGTCTTAAGAGCAGTAGATTTGGTGATTATTAACACGGATCACAGCCAGATTGATTACCTCAACTTAATTGCCAAGGCAAAAGCCGTGCTAGATACGCGAGGTGTGACTCGGACGTTGAATTGTGACAAAGAAAAGGTGACACTATTGTGACTCAGGTGATAGTCGTTGGTGCGGGAAACTGGGGGAAGAATTTAGTCCGGAATTTTGATGAATTAGCCGCTTTAGCCGGTGTGGCGGAGGTGAATCCGGAGCTGCGCGGCAAAATTTCTACGGCTTATCCGGAAGTTCCGATTTATCAGGACTATCAGACTGTACTGGAGTCAGAGGTACAGGCGGTAGTCTTGGCGACGCCAGCACCCACTCATTTTCACCTCGCCCTAGCTGCCTTGGAAGCGGGGAAGGATGTGTTTGTGGAAAAACCGATGACATTGCGGACAGCAGAAGCAAGGCATCTGGCGGACTATGCGGCGGCGCATTCACGGATTTTGATGGTGGGGCATTTGCTGCTGTACCAACCCGCGATCGCGTGGATGCGGGAGTATTTGGCGAGTGGGAAGGCGGGAAAGGTTTTGCATGTGGCGACTGTGCGGCTGAAGTTGGGTAAGGTGCGGCGAGAGGAAAATGTTTGGTGGTCCTTTGCGCCTCATGATGTGTCCGTGGTGCTGGATTTGTTGGGTAATCCTCAGATTCAACAGGTGCAAGCCCAGGGACAGGCAATCTTACAGCCGGGGATTGAGGATAATGTTCATGTAGACTTAGAATTTGTTGGCGGACAAACGGCTCATCTGCATTGTTCCTGGTATTGGCCCCAACTCCAGCGGAGTACGGTGGTGATTGGGAGTGAGCAAATGTTGGTTTATGATGAGGTTTCGCAAACGGTTACGGTGTATCAGAAAGGGGTGGATGAGCAGTTGAATAATCGAGATCAGGGGAGTTGGTGTCCAGAGGTAGCAACATCGACACCCCTGAAAATTGAGTGTGAACATTTCCTAGATTGTCTCAAGACTCGTGAGTCCCCCCGTTCCGATGGTTGGAATGGGGTAGCCGTGGTGGAAATTCTGGAGAAAGCCCAGGAGTTGCTGGATGGTTGATTATTTTGTACATGAGTCTGCTTATGTGGATCAGGGGGTTGAGATTGGTAGAGGGACGAAAATTTGGCATTTTTGTCACGTTATGGGCAAGGCAAAGATTGGTCAACACTGTTCCTTGGGGCAGAATGTCTTTGTGGCTAATCAGGTGGTGATTGGCAATGGCTGCAAAATTCAGAATAATGTCTCCTTGTATGAAGGGGTGATTCTGGAGGATTTTGTTTTTTGTGGACCGAGTATGGTGTTTACGAATATTAAGACGCCTCGATGTGAGTACCCTCGGAATACCAGTGAGGATTATTTGACCACCTTGGTGAAGCGAGGGGTGAGTATTGGGGCAAATGCCACGATTGTTTGTGGGGTGACGCTTTGGGAGTATGCCTTTGTCGCGGCTGGGGCGGTGGTAACCAAGGACATACCCGCTTATGCGATCGCCGCTGGTGTGCCAGCCAGGATTCGGGGATGGATGAGTGCTTACGGTGATGTGCTAAAGTTTGATGCTGATGGCTATGCTGTTGATTCGACAGGGACTCAGTATCAGCAGGAATCCCCAATAGAAGTCAGACGGTTAGGAAAAGTGGATTGAAATGGGTGAGATGAAAATCCCGGTTCTAGATTTAAAGCCCCAATACCAGGCGATTCAGGCGGAGATTCAAGCGGCGATCGCACAGGTGTTGGAGTCGGGGCGGTTCATTATGGGACCGGAGGTGAAGCTGTTTGAGCAGGAGGTGGCGGCGTATCTGGGGGTTAAGCACGCGATCGGGGTGAATTCCGGAACTGATGCCCTGGTGATTGGCTTGCGGGCGCTGGGAATTGGTGCGGGGGATGAGGTAATTACGACGCCGTTTAGTTTTTTTGCGACGGCGGAGTCGATTAGTACTGTTGGGGCTATACCCGTTTTTGTGGATGTTGATCCAAGGACGTTTAATCTTGATCCGAGGGCGATTCCCGATAAAATTACCGCTCGGACTAAAGCTATTTTACCCGTTCACCTCTACGGCAATCCAGCGGCGATGGGACAGATTAGGGAAATTGCCCAGCGTCAGGGTTTACAGGTGATAGAAGATTGCGCCCAGTCCTTTGGGGCAGTTTATTCCGGCACTTGTTCCTCTTGTCAAGAGGCGTGTCAGGAGAGTACCCGGGCGGCGCTGAGGGGTAAACAGACGGGGACGATGGGCGATGTCGGGGCGTTTTCATTTTTTCCCTCGAAGAACTTGGGGGCGTATGGGGATGGGGGTTTAATTGTGACGGAGGATGACCAAGTGGCAGAGATGGCGCGGATGCTGCGGGTGCATGGGGCAAAGAAAAAATATCACAATCAGGTGTTGGGATATAATTCGCGATTGGATACGCTGCAAGCGGCTATTTTGCGGGTGAAGCTGCGGTATGTGGATGGTTGGAATCAGGGGCGACGTCGGGTTGCCCAGGCGTATAATCAGTTATTGGCGGATGTGTCTGGGGTAGTGACGCCGGAGTTGGCGGATGGTCATGTGTTTCACCAATATACGGTGCGGATTTTATCAGGGAAACGCGATC
>CAKZMA010000102.1 GCA_937127375.1 uncultured Coleofasciculus sp.
CGGCGTTTAGTTTAGGGTACTCTATATCCGGCTGAGTGTCCAAGGCGCGATCGCGCACTGTGTTTTCTGATGAGATGATTTAATATCTTTTTGACTAAGCGGTAATTGTCACAGGATAAAGAACGCTATTGCTTCAAATAGTGAGTGATAAATCCTGAAATTTAAACATTCTTTTACGAGTCAAACTGTCACTGTGGCTGATAAGTTATGGAACGTATATCGAGATCGACAATAACTGCTCCCCCTCGATTTTTCTCTACTTGACGCCATACTGCGTAGCCCCTAAGAATGGCTTTTTCCCAATCACCGAGCGAACATTGATCAACTTCTAGGTGAGAAGTCATATTTTTAACAGTCTTGAGCAGTTGGTAATCAATTGCGGAAATTCCTTCCAAGTAATTATGATCCTTGGCATAACTGAAAACAAGTGCTGATATACCCTCTTCAATTGCCTTAGCGCGACCACCGTCTTCAACCTCATCAACTTTAGGATTACTTTTACGTTTACATCCAAGTAGTTGACGAGTAACCGGAGACCAACCTAAAACCCCAGCGTAGGCTAGGTGGAAAACATCGTGAAAGCGGTAACCATCATTCGCGTAGGAGTTATCGGTGAGGTCGTTTCCAATCTGTTGTTCGTTGACCAATGCTTTCATTTTAACTGATTTATCTTGGCTCACCTCAGTAATCTCTACCGCCAACTGTCTTGGCAAACGTTCGTGTTTTGGAAAGTCCCTGTCGAATATATATCCTATAGCATTAATATCTGTATGTTCTGAATCTCTCCATCCCCAACGGTCATGACACTTTTGAAGATTGCCTTCTGCAATTTCTCCTAAATCAAGATCAAATTTGCTTGCTACATTGGCAACATACCAAAGCAAATCTCCTAATTCTTCTGCAATACCCTCTTTGAATAGTTTGTGAGCGTCTCCATCACGGAGGTACTTCTTGTATTCAGTAAGCAGTGAACCTGCCTCACCGACCAAACCCAACAGAGGTACGATTATTTCGTTTCCACTATTGGTAGGAATCCGATCGCTCTTCAATGCTTGTTCTTGATACCTGCGAAACTCCATTATTCACTCCTTGAAGTTTGATTGTGATTTAGCTTGGGTAGCCGCTTGGGTTATTCTGTATTCTTTAATCGCTTTATTAATTTCCCACTTAGGGGGATACCAGTAATCAATTGGTTCTCTACGAGCTGAATACTTTTGCTTTATACGAGTTCGACCTGATATTCCGGAAATTTCCGGATGCCTAATCCGTGAATATTTATCAACCTCGCAAAATAGATTTTGGCAATCAATTAACTGTAATTTTCGTCCAAAGAGGTACTGAAAATCAAGACCTAATCGCTCGAACTCAGATTCTTGAATGTCCGCCATGAACTTAATTATTTCTGGCTCATTTAGACCACCCAGATCGGAAAAACATTTCCGAATACCATCAAGCGCACCTGGACCAGGCACGACAAAACTCATTTCATCGAAATGAGTAATCTCACTATAATTAACATCTGTTATAAACTGGTATGCCAGAAAGTCACCGATAGTAGGATATTCACGTAAGAGGTCAAATCCTCTGTGCATATTTGCTGCATCTTTTAGTTTCTTTGGCAGTTCATCAGCCATCATCCGCTCAATCAACTTTAGATGGTTACGGTGTTTTCTTGTATGACCAAGTATTTTTCCTCCTGAAGGCATGATGTAGGCGGCTGAATAGATTCTTTGACTG
This sequence comes from uncultured Coleofasciculus sp., assembly GCA_937127375.1. Classification (GTDB taxonomy): domain Bacteria; phylum Cyanobacteriota; class Cyanobacteriia; order Cyanobacteriales; family Coleofasciculaceae; genus Coleofasciculus. The sequence continues at coordinate 1,738 of CAKZMA010000102.1, forward strand.
TTTTCTATGGCTTCGGTAAGAATTTTGTCATAGCGTTTAAAAGAATAGTCTGCGTAGATAATATTGCCAAGCTTATTTTCTAAAAGTTGCCATGTTTCAATCTTATTGAAAATCTTAAACAGAATGATTCTGAAAAATACTTCCTCTGGAGTTGGAGGGAGATCGTCGCGGTAGATAACATGACGGATCAGGTATTGGCTGGTGCGATCTGATGCTCGGTAGGCATTGGTAAATTTGAAGGTAGAAAGGATTGGATCGTTAGTCCAAGGCATTGATTTTCCCACCAACTTTTTGAAAAAAATATTCTGTCTTTCTGCGGCGAAACGCCAGTAGGTATCAAAAACCACGGTGGGTTTTGCAGGCAGAATGTGGGAGTATGCAGCAATATCTATACTGTCATTTATTTTTGGTTTACCATAGTTACCTAAGTCAAGACTTAGTTGTTCATCAATAGGTTTGTTTTGGCGATCGCTTTTCAATTGTCCCCGCGTTGGTTGTTTGGCTGCCATACTATGTTCCGTCCGTTGCTGGTTAGTCTGTCTTTGAAGACAGTGCTTTTAGACAAGCCTCCTTGACTGGAGCGAGAGTATCTGAAGTCTTGGTAATGTTATCCAGTTTGGCTACACCAACAAAGCAATTCATTCGGTTAAACGTTAGCCCCATTTCCTTAGCCATAAAATTTCCCAATCTACATAATCCCAAGTAGTTACCATAGGCTTTATTGAATAGCTGCTGGGTAGCATAAAAAGCGTTCATCGTAAGCGTTTGTGTTTCTCCCTGTGGAACAAAGCTGACGTGTTGCAGACAGGGAAAAGGAAGCTGAGCGCTACGAACATGGTCTCTTCCCGGGTCAAAAACTGATGCCTGAAACATTGATCTCCTAACTCCTTTACGTTTCTGATATTCAGAAATAATGAACTCAAGTTGATTTCCTTTACAGGGACCAGAGCCGAAAGCAATAAGTCTTTCAAAGTAAAGACCACGGCTATTTTTATGTTTACAATGTTTGATGGCTTTAGCCCTGGGAAGAAACTTGAGATATCGTTCAAACAATTCATGACGTTGGCACTTAGACCGTCTCCAAAGGGAATCAGGGAAAATCGTATTGGCAACCGTGTGGATTTTTTGATCGCCATTATCAACAAGACATTGATCAAGTGATTGTCGAATATCGATATCCTCATTTGGAATGCCATCATTAAAATCTGTGATGCTCACCACAAGAGGGGAAATTTCCTTGCCTGAATTATCAATAATGTGCAAAAAGGCTTCTGCCCAGGCATGGGACAGGTTTGTTTGCTTGAAAAGGCGAGGTAAACTGTTACTCATCTTCCACCTCCTCAAGATGTCGATATTGACTTAGACCGGTAAATTGATAGCGCGAGATACGAACAAATACAGCCCATCCGGTATCGCGGCAATAAACCCTCACAACGCCGGGACAGTTAGCTTTGAAGAGGCATCCCTTCGGGTGATTTTCTTCAAGGGTGATAGTATCATTTGCTGCTTCCGCACTAGTTGGAAGCAAAAGGAGACTTCCAACTTCGGCATCAATTGTGGGCATTGACCAGTGTTCGTCAGCGATAATCAATGGGTCACTAGATGGACGCTCAAGCACCTTCTCACGGATAGCCTTGGGCTTTGTTTTGAGAAGTGTACTAGCCCTTGAAGAAGAGAGCATCCTAAGAGAGTAAGCTATGTGAGTAATTAGGGTTTCGTACCCGACACCAAAACTACAGGCAATTGTAAAAATTTGATCTGGGGTTGCTGAAGCCGCATTCCATCCCCGCGAAACAAATGCTTTCCGCACGCCTAAAACGGGCATAAGCAAGAATCCAGCAAATGAGTTAGCTAAAAACTCCTCTGGTTGAAAAGCTTGAGAGCGTTCTGATTCTTCTATCAGTTCATCGATAGTTGAACCATGTCCAAAGACGTGATGACCGAGTTCGTGAGCGCAGGTAAAGATGCGTCTGGGGAGAGGGCGTAATGCAGAAAGCAATATTATCGGCTCTGCTTCTCGGAGATAGATACCCTCCATGCTGATGTCAACAAACTTGACCCTCACATTAAGCTTATCGCACAAGCCGTAAATGCAGAGAGGGCTTTTGTTGTCAAAACCGGCATTCCTCCGCACATCGATTGCCTTCTGCTGGGCTTGTTGTGCCAACACCTTTCTCTGATTTCTCAAAGTCTGATTCCTCAAAGTACTTCTCCCCCTCTACGCATCGAGGCAAGTATTGTTAAAAGTCGATCAAGGTCATCTGGCTTAAGCTTTCGGAGTTCTCTAGCGGCAAGCTGAATCTTGTCGTCATGGATATCAAGCTTGTCCGCACCTTCCCCAAGTAACCATGAGACACTTACGTCATAAATTTCAGCCAGCTTCGTGATCTCATCAGCAGAAACCTTTCTATTTCCAGCTTCCGCTTCCGTAATTGAAGGGCGATGAAGACCAAGCATCTTAGCCACTTGAGCTTGAGAAAGTCCCGCCATCTTGCGAGCTTCACGCAAGCGGGCGGCAATAATTGACTTCTTCTGTTCTTGATGACTCATACCTAAGTCTCTCCTGTGTTGACAATCTTACAGACTACCTCAACGGACTGATCAATGGTGAGCGACTGCTTGCCGTCCTGTGAAAGACCTATTTTGTGAATCTGGTTACTGGGAATCTCTACGTTGAGCTTGTCCGCTAGCATATTAATCGCTTCAATACACAGGAGACTATCAAATCCTTCCAGGTCAGTCATGGGACAGGTTTTTCCTGAGATTGGTGTTTCTCCATAGCCGCTATCTGTCTGGATTTCTGTGAGTACTTCTATAAACTGGTCTTTTACATCCTCTGGATTCATGATAAGGACTTGTCTATTACCTATAGTAAGATTATCTTACCAAATTAAATATGAACTGCCTACCTCAGTCAGGCAAGCCAAAACATCGTAGAGACGTTCTGACGGCTCAGCAAAACCCTTCCTACGGGGTCTGTCTCTACAAACTGAAGTACAAGGAAGCTATACTACCAGGATGGGTATTAGATCTCCCACACCCAAAAAGGCTCCCTAGAAACAGAGAGCCTTTTTGATTACAGTAGAGTGACTACTGCGAGATACAGCAGTTTGCTCTGCTATGCGGTACATTGTCGATCCCCCTAAATCCCC